>CAJGCF010000017.1 GCA_904501865.1 uncultured Clostridia bacterium | reverse complement strand
CATTTTCCAAAATTAAAAAGAAAGGCTCTCCGAGCCTTCGGAAAGCCTTTCTGAAAACCGCAGTTTTTGTTTATCTCCAGTTCTACTTTTTAAGCCATTTGGTAAGATACTGTCCCGTGTATGAGGTTTTTATCTTGGCGACCTCCTCGGGTGTTCCCTCGGCTACGATGCGTCCGCCGCCGTCTCCTCCCTCGGGACCGAGGTCGATGATGTGGTCGGCGCATTTTATGACGTCAAGATTGTGCTCTATTACAAGCACGGTATTTCCTGCGTCACAAATCATCTGCAATACTTCAAGGAGCTTTGCCACGTCCGCGGTATGAAGTCCCGTCGTGGGCTCATCGAGAATATAGATGGTCCTGCCCGTGCTGCGCTTGGAGAGCTCGGTCGCGAGCTTTACTCTCTGCGCCTCACCGCCCGAGAGCGTAGTTGAGGATTGACCTATCTTGATATATCCAAGTCCTACGTCATAAAGCGTTTTAAGCCTGCGCGTTATCTTTGGAAGTCCGTCAAAGAAGGCAAGTCCCTCCTCGACGGTCATATCAAGCACGTCGAAGATGTTTTTGCCCTTATATTTGACCTCAAGCGTCTCGGAATTATATCTCTTGCCCTTACAGACGTCACACGTGACGTAAACATCGGGCAAAAAGTGCATTTCTATACACTTGACACCGTCACCCTCGCAGGCCTCGCATCTGCCCCCCTTTGTATTAAAGGAGAATCTGCCTGCCTTAAAGCCCTTTGCCTTTGCGTCTTTAGTGGACGCGAAAAGATCACGGATATCGGTAAAAAGTCCCGTATAGGTGGCGGGATTTGATCGCGGCGTGCGACCTATGGGGCTTTGGTCTATACATATTACTTTATCAAGGGCTTCAAGTCCCTCCACCGAGTCACATTTACCCGGATACGCTATGGCGCGATTGAGGTCGTGGGCAAGCTTGGGATAAAGTATCCCGTTTACAAGCGAGGATTTACCCGAGCCAGAAACACCCGTGACACAAACGAATTTGCCGAGAGGAATATTTACGTCTATGCCTTTAAGATTATGCTCCGCGGCACCCTTTACGGTAAGATAGCTACCGTTGCCATCTCGTCTGTGTTTAGGAATAGCTATCCTTTTTCTGCCCGACAGATACGCCCCCGTTATTGAATCCTGGCTTTGCTTTATCTCGTCAGGAGTGCCCGCGGCAACTACCTGCCCGCCGTGTATACCTGCACCCGGACCTATATCTATGATATAATCTGACTCCTCCATAGTCTCCTCATCGTGCTCTACGACAATGACCGTGTTTCCAAGGTCGCGCAGCTTTTTGAGAGTGGCTATGAGCTTTGAATTGTCTCTTTGGTGAAGTCCTATGCTGGGCTCGTCAAGTATATAAAGCACACCCACGAGAGACGAGCCTATCTGCGTGGCAAGTCGTATTCTCTGCGCCTCACCGCCCGAAAGCGTGCCCGCCTTTCTTGACAGAGTGAGATAGTCAAGACCTACGCTGACCAAAAATCCGAGTCGCGCTCTTATTTCTTTGAGTATCTCCCTGGCTATCTCCGACTCGGTTTCGCTCAGTTCAAGTCCGTTTACAAAATCCAGAGCGTTCTGCACCGACATAGAGCAAAGCTCGTGTATATTCACGCCTCCCACCGTAACGGCGAGCGACATGGGATTAAGTCTTTGTCCTTTACAGTACTCGCAGTCTGTCTCCTCAATAAACTGCTCGTAATACTCGGGGCTCATTCCGTATTCAAGCCTTTGCTCCATCATACGAATAAGACCGTCGAATTTAGATTTTCTATCGTGTGCCTCTCCACCGAAAAACCTTGTGACCTCGTAGGTCTGGTCTCCCGAGCCGTAAAGCAGAACGTCATACGCTTCCTTGGAAAAATCCTTTATAGGCATATCAAGAGTAAAGCCGAATTTCTCTCCTACTGCGCGGAAAAGAGGTCCGTTCCAGCTCTCCTCCTCAAGAGTTTTGAAGCCGTTTACGTTGACCGCTCCCTGTGACAGGGAAAGCTTTTTGTCGGGAATCACTCTGTTTATCGCTATCTTCCTTGTCTCACCAAGTCCCGAGCAATGAGGACACGCTCCCTGCGGATTGTTAAAGGAAAACATTCTCGGCTCAAATTCGCCTACCGATATTCCGTGCTCCTCACAGGCGTATGACTGTGAGAACGTCAATACCTCTCCGTCTGTTTCCTCATCACCGCGAGGCACAGGTACTATTATAAGGTGTCCGTCAGCTATGCCGAGCGCGTTCTCTACCGAGTCCGCAAGACGAGATCTTATTCCGTCCTTCATAACAAGGCGGTCCACCACTATCTCTATTGAGTGCTTTTTGTTTTTATCAAGCTTTATCTCCTCGGAGAGATCGTACAGTATGCCGTCAACTCTGACTCTTACGTATCCACTCTTCTTGGCATCGGCAAATACCTTTTCGTGCATTCCCTTTTGAGCGCGGACTACGGGAGCGACTACCAAAAACCGCTCTCCATCCGGGAGCTTCATTATACGCTCGATTATCTGATCCACGCTCTGCTGTCTTATCTCCTTGCCACATATAGGACAGTGAGGTATTCCCACTCTTGCGTAGAGCAGACGCAGATAGTCGTATATCTCGGTTACCGTACCCACCGTGGAGCGCGGATTTTTCGACGTAGTCTTCTGGTCTATGGAGATAGAGGGAGAAAGTCCGTCTATGGAGTCCACGTCAGGCTTGTCAAGCTGTCCGAGAAACATTCTGGCATAGCTTGAAAGTGACTCTACAAAGCGTCTGTGCCCCTCGGCATAAACAGTGTCAAACGCCAAGGACGACTTTCCGCTACCCGAAAGTCCCGAGAGCACGACAAGCTTGTCTCTCGGTATATCTACGTCTATATTTTTCAAATTGTGGACGCGAGCGCCCCTGATAACTACGTTTTTATCCATACTTCTCTCTCGCAGAGCTTTACTTTAAGCCCACGAGCCCTTCAAAAACTTTAATATATTTTCTTGCAAGGATTATTTGCCTTCTCTGAGTTTCTTTATCTCGTCACGCAGATATGCCGCCTTTTCAAACTCAAGCGTCCTCGCCGCTTCCTTCATCTCACGCGTATACTGCTCAATAAGCTTTTCGCGCTCGGGGGCGGTCAGCTTTCTTGATGCCTTCTTCTTGTCAAGTCGACTCTTGCCCTTGTCATCACTTGATGCGCCCATATCTATTATGTCGCGTATTCCCTTGATTATGGTCTTGGGCACTATACCGTGTGCCTTGTTGTAATCGTCCTGTATCTTGCGGCGACGGTTTGTTTCGGATATAGCCTTCTGCATAGAGACAGTTACCGTATCCGCATACATTATGACCTTACCCTTTGCGTTTCGCGCCGCTCTACCTATCGTCTGTATCAATGAGCGCTCGGCGCGCAAAAAGCCCTCCTTATCGGCGTCAAGTATCGCCACGAGCGACACCTCGGGAATATCAAGTCCCTCACGGAGCAGGTTTATTCCCACAAGAACGTCAAAAACGCCCATTCTCAGATCGCGTATTATCTCCATACGCTCTATGGTATCAATGTTGAAATGTATATATCTTACCTTTATCCCGTTGCCCTCAAGATAGTCCGTCAGATCCTCTGCCATTTTCTTTGTAAGCGTTGTGACAAGTACTCTCTCGCCTACCTCGGCTCTCTTGCGTATCTCTCCCATAAGATCGTCGACCTGCCCCTCTATAGGACGGATGTCGACCTCGGGGTCAAGAAGTCCCGTAGGTCTGATTATCTGCTCTACCGTCTGCTCGGAGTATTGGTTTTCATAGTCTCCCGGTGTAGCGCTGACGAATACCGCTTGATTTATCCTATTCTCAAATTCCTCGAAGAAAAGCGGGCGGTTATCGTATGCCGAAGGCAAACGGAAGCCGTAATCTATAAGGTTTTTCTTTCTTGCCGTGTCACCGCCGCTCATTCCGCGTACCTGCGGCAGAGTTACGTGTGATTCGTCGACGAACATTATAAAATCCTTTGGGAAATAGTCGAGCAGAGTGTACGGCGTAGAGCCCGCAGGTCTACCCGAAAGTATTCTTGAATAGTTCTCAACACCCGAGCAAAAGCCTATCTCGGAGAGCATCTCCATATCGTATTTTACGCGCTCGGTTATCCTCTGCGCCTCAATGAGCTTACCCTCGGACTCAAAATATTTTGCACGCTCTACCATCTCGGCATATATCTCCTTGATTGCCGCCTCCCTTTTTTCGTCGGACACCGCATAGTGCGTAGCGGGATACACAGGTGCGTAAGAAAGCTGACGGATAAGCTCTCCCGTAACTATATTTATCTCGGAAACTCTATCTATCTCATCGTCAAAAAACTCAACGCGAATAGCCTTAGAATCCATACTCGCAGGAATTATCTCAACCACGTCTCCACGTACTCTGAATGAGTCACGGACAAGATTGAGGTCGTTTCGCGTATAGCTTATCGAAACAAGTCGGCGAATAAGCTCCTCGCGTGACATAGTCATACCGGGACGCAGCGATATAACGAGGTCCTTGTATTCGTCAGGCTCACCCAGAGAATATATGCAGGATACGCTCGCAACGATAATAACGTCACGCCGCTCAAAGAGTGAGCTTGTCGCGCTATGGCGCAATCGGTCTATCTCGTCGTTGACGAGTGCGTCCTTTTCTATATACATATCCTTGCCGGGAATATAGGCCTCGGGCTGATAGTAATCGTAATAAGACACGAAATATTCCACGGCGTTTTCGGGGAAAAATTCGCGGAACTCGGAGCAGAGCTGCGCGGCAAGAATTTTATTGTGCGCCAAAACGAGAGTCGGGCGATTTATCTGCGCAATAACGTTTGCCATAGTGAAGGTCTTACCCGAGCCCGTTACACCAAGCAAGGTCTGCATTCTCTGTCCCTCGTTTATTCCCTTCACGAGCGCCTCTATAGCTTCGGGCTGGTCACCCGTGGGCTTGTATTCACTTTTCAGAATAAACTTGTCCATAAATGACCGCCTTTCTTGGTAAAATAAAACTTGTGTTCGATAAAATATGTCAAAAATATTATATCACAAATAATTTTAAATGTAAATACGTTTTTCTCACTTTTTTGTGTAAATATCTCCCTTTTTGTAGTGTTTGACCAAGCTCCGCTAACAGAATCACCCCTCCTATATGGAGAGGTGATATCTTCTATTTAGAATTATGTTTTAGGTGATTTATTGCTCTCTCGGACAAAACTCCGGTGAGCTTATCATACTCGCCGTTGGCGAGATGTTCGCGGACAAGAGTAGAGCTTACTGTTACGAGACTGTCGTCTGCGGGCAAAAACAGGGTTTCAACGCGGTCATTGTGAGCCTTATTCCACTTTGCGTGTATTAGCTCGTATTCAAGGTCTGCGGCCGTGCGTATTCCTTTTACTATCACATCAGCTCCGAGCTCGTCAAAAAGGTCTATGAGCATTCCCGACGAGGATACCACCTCCACGTTTGAAATATGAGCCGTCGACAGTCTTACGAGTTCAAGTCTTTTTTCCATATCAAACATATAGGTCTTTGACGACAAGGTCTTATCGTGCTTTGCCGAGTCGTTATTCATAACCGCAACTATCACTTTTTCAAACTTACACGCGGCTCTCTCTATTATGTTGACGTGACCGAGGGTGATAGGGTCATAGCTTCCGGGTATCAAGGCTATCATATATCCGTCTCCTTTGCAAGTGTCAGAACAGTCACGTGTGCCACTCCGTACTTGGCGCACCTCAAGACCTCAAATTTTTCCTTGAGTTCGGGACGTTTTTCAAACACGTCTGCCTCCTCGCTCTCCGCCACTATTATGGACATTTCCTTGAGCATATCTGCCCCTATAAGCGCAGACAGAGTATCTGGCACGGCGTGCAGAGCATACGGCGGGTCAATGAAGATAATATCAAATTTCCTTCTTCCCCTTGTAGCTTTTATAAAATCCGTCGCGTCCGAGCACAGCACCCTACAGTAGGGCGAGAGCTTGGTCTTTTCTATATTTTTGCTTATAACGCCTACGGCGTCCTTGGACTTATCCACAAAGGTCGCCGACGCGGCGCCTCTTGACACCGCCTCAAGCCCCATTTGCCCCGAGCCTGCGTAGAGGTCAAGCACCTCTCTGCCCTCAAGGTCAAACTGAAGCATTGAGAACACCGCCTCCTTGGCTCTCTCAGCAGTAGGTCGGGTATTGTCTCCCTTAAGAGTTTCAAGCCTTATCCCCTTTGCCCGTCCTGTAATTATACGCATCATAAAAAGTATTCCTCTTTAATCATCTTTTCTAAAATATCCAACTATATTTTCGGCATCGCGCCTACTGATTCCCTTGACCTTCGCAAGCTCTTCCGCACTTGCGCTCTTTACTCCCCCAAAGCCACCGAAAGCCTTCAGTAGTATCTTTGCCTTGGCGTCTCCTATGCCCTCTATCTTAGTAAGCGAGGACTTTGTAAGGGTTTTTCGCTTTGCGCTATCCATTTTTGACACAGTAAAGCGGTGTACCTCCTCCTGTATCTTATAGATAAACACGAAAAGCGCGTTTTCCTTTGCTATACTTATTTCCTCGGTGTCCGTACACAGAGCACGGGTCTTATGAAAGTCGTCCTTGACCATACCGAACACGGGAACGTCTATATTCATCTCAACCAAGAGCTCCCGCACCGTCGAGACGTGACCCCTGCCTCCGTCGAGCAGGATAAGGTCGGGAAGCTCGGAAAACGAGCCGCTCTCATCGTCAAGGTGAGCAAAGCGGCGTTTTATCGCCTCTCGCATGCTTGCGTAGTCGTCAGTAGAATCCGTAACGCTCTTTATCTTGAAGGAGCGGTAGTCGCTACGCTTGAATTTCGTGCCATCACAGACTATCATTCCTGCGGTTATATGCTCGTGACCCAGATTTGATATATCGTACGCCTCTATTCTCTCGGGATATATCTCAAGGCTCAAGAGCTCGGCAAGACGTAAGAGAGTCTTTTCATCTTTCTCGGCTTCGTTTTTATATATCTTCGCCTTCTCGGCAGCGTTGTCTGCTACCATGTTGCAAAGAGTTCTCATCTCTCCCCTCTCCGGAGTGCGAACCGTCACCCTTCTGCCCGACACTTCGGACAGATAAGTGCCAAGAAGCTCCTTATCCTCCTCGTCGCTATCAAACGACAAGAGTATGCTTTTCGGTATATATTCGCGGACCTTATAAAGCTCACATATAAAGGCGGTAATATTGCTCTCGTCAACTATCCTATCGGCTCCGTACACGTACTCGGATTTATCGCTGACCGCTCCGTTTCGTATATAAAATACGGATATGCAGGAGCACAGGTCGTCCTTGTAAAGCGCTATTATATCGTGCTCTGTATCGGGTGCGGCAACTACCTTCTGCTTCTGTCCCAACCGCTCAAGCGCTGATATAGTATCTCTGTGTCTTGCGGCAGACTCAAACATTTCAAGCTCTGCGCAATCAAGCATTTTTTGTGTTAACTCACTCTTGACCTGCGAAATATTACCCCTGAGAACGTCAACGGCATATTTTACCTTTTCCGTGTATTCCTCCTCGGATACGTTCCCCGTACAGACACCACAGCATTTTTTCATCTGATAATACAGGCAGGGACGCTCCTTACCTATATCCTTCGGAAATCTGCGGGTACACGTGGGCAGCCCAAGCACTGCCGACAGGGTGTTTATCACTGAAAACACGGTCGAGGTTCCCGAATAGGGACCGAAATATCTTCCACCGTCTGCTTCTCTTTTTCTCGTCATAACAAGCCTTGGATAGACCTCGTCCGTGAGCTTTATATACGGATACGACTTCGCGTCCTTAAGCTTTATATTATACTTTGGCGAATACTGCTTTATTAGTGTATTTTCAAGCGACAGAGCCTCCATCTCAGTATCACAGACGTAATAATCAAAGTCCTTAACCAGACGTACCATATTGGCGGTCTTGGGGTTCTTCTCATTATTCTGAAAATATTGAGATACCCTATTTTTAAGCTTTCTCGATTTACCAACGTATATTACGCTTCCCGCGGCGTTCTTCATAATATACACGCCCGGTCGCATAGGCAGAGTATTGGCTTTTTCAAGCAATACCTTCATATGTGACAAACTATCTGCCAAAAAAGCCACCTCCTTACATATTTTTCCAATGCTTAAACGCAAAGAACGGGGGCACAGTATTTAGCTGCGACCCCGTTCTTTATAAAACACGACCTATTATTCGTTAAAGCCTGAATTGATGAGAGAAACCAGACCGTCTATTGCCGCGTCCTCATCATTGCCCTCTGCGGAAAGCTTTATGGTCATACCCTTTGCGATTCCGAGTGAAAGAACTCCGAGAAGGCTCTTTGCGTTTACCTTTCTGTCGTCCTTTTCAATAAGTATCGTGCTTTTATAGAAATTTGCTTTTTGAATAAAGAATGTTGCGGGTCTTGCGTGGAGTCCGCTCGCATTTGTTATTACAATCTCACAAGTTTTCATAAATATTCCCCTGTCTATCCAAATCTTATTAAACACAGTTTCGGTCATAATAAGTATAACAAAAAATCGCGTTAAAATCAAGGGGCAATATTATATATTTTTCACCATATTCAAGCGGCATTTTGTTGCATAATACACAATAAATTGACGTCAATTGTCTCAAAATGTGATTTCCGTTCCATCTCACTGCTCTATTGCAGTTATACTAACTATGGTAAGAGTAAACTCTGCTTCGTCGGTATATACGTTTATGGTACTACCCACAGTAATATTAACGTCACCTATGGAATAGTAATCGGCTCGCTTTGACTTTATCGCCTCAGAATTCAGCTTTAATTCCCCACCGAATCTTATCTTGCGATATTCGTCACCAACATCCTCATCCTGATCTGATGTATCGTCCTTATCGTTGGATATTTCATAAACGGCGCCTACTTCATCATTGGGATTGAAATCGTAAATGTTTCCAAGCAATACCCCATCTGCCGCAAAATAAACAGCTTCTCCGTTCGGCAGATAATTGAGTATGCTATCATATTCCTCGGAGCATTCAAAAATCACTCTGTATTTGCTATCGGCGCTGGACGGTTTTGAATAAGCCTTGGAATAAACACCGTACGCAAATGTTCCAACTAAAGCTATAAGAAGCAAAATTATTATGGCGTCTATAATATTAAATCTTTTTCTGTTTTTGGTAGTAGATTTTGCCATAATATCATCTGCCTCCTTCCGTTTCAAGCTCTGCTATTGTCCCCGTTATTCTCAAGCCTTCCGAGCGCAACGTGTACGAGCGACCTACGGCAATCCTGTTTTCTTCTATGGTATATCCCTCGCCCTTTTTGTATTTTGCATTCACGGATACGGTCAATACAACAATGTCGTCACTATCATTATTCCCTGATTCTATAACCCTGACATCAGTGATCTTTCCAAACAATATCGCTGTGTTTCCCGAATCCAGATAAAGCTCTCTGTTATTTGCGGTCATATAAGCGGAAGGATCCTCATCACATATACATATCAGTGCATATTTTACATCTACCCCCGCATAGTCACCCGAATAATATCTAAATAACAAATATGCTCCGACCACAACACCAAGAATTATTGCCACCATTAAAATCGCAACTATTATGTCCACAACTATGGGTATCTTTTTTTTCTTGGCTTCCTTGGACTTGTTCATGTTGGAAATATCTCGTGCTCTCTGTCCTCCAAAAAGCTCTGGCACCTCTTTTTGAGGCGAAGCCTTATCATAATTCATGGATTTTTCTCTATCCGCCTTCAGATCATTCTGCTTTTGATCCTGATCATGATTTTTTACTTCATTCATATAAATCCTCATTCCGCCGCCCGCGGCGACACAAATATTGTTGATGAATTTTGCCATTCTTACAAAATTCGTTCGCAAAAAAGTTCACTTGAATACAAGTATGTGGTAATCTTCACGTTAGACTCATATCCGCATTGATGCGCTGCCACTATCCACCCATTGAATCATTTTTTATCGTTTATGGAAATGAAGCTCCGCATCCGCCTGAAAATCATATTCGAGGAATTCTGCTTTTTTCAACTTGTCTTCATCAAGACCGTGCCTGATATACCCCATAAGCAATCCTGCGCAGGACCAGAAAAGATACAACATTCTCATGTCACTCCACACGTCAGTCACGCTGCCAAGCAGCATCACGCAAAACAAGGAGCAGAATAGTCCCCAAGCGGGGATCTTTAATGATTTTTGGGCATCACTTCTGAAAAATCCGAAGCTGTTTTTCAAAAGCAACAGCACAAAAACAATAAACGCAAGCAAGCCCCCGATACCTGACCAGCATATTACCTGCAACACCAGTGACAACGGAGCGGCAGCTCCTGAAGAAACGGAATCCGCGTATGCCGCAAACATAGCCTTGAACGCGTGTTCGCCAACTCCTATACCCGCCAAATGCCCATCGCGTAACATTTCCAGCACGCTTGAATTCACGGCTGTATGAAGTGATGACTCATACGACATTTTAGGCATTAAAGCATTCAATATATCTGACATTGTAGGAACACCAAAGTATTTTACAGCAAAAGGGTATGCGGCAAATATCAAGCCTATGGGTATCATCAAAAAAACAAATGACGTCAGAGATTTATGGCTTCGGAGTATCCAGAATAGACAAAATTCTATTCCAAGAATTATCATTGTCTCGCCGTTGCCGAAATACCACACAGAAAACACCGATAATATACACCAAAGGGCAAATATAACGCCACTCTTTGCGTTTTTGGTTTTCGACAGATATGCTAGCAACAATGGGAACACCAACACGGCAAACACTCCGAAAACACTTGCCGCGTCAGCTATCCCTGGAACGTTTTGAACAGATGCCTGCACTATTTCTTCGTTGACCGAATGCATTACTTTACCGTTAATTCCGTTATAGAACACTCCAAGAAGACCGAATATGCACACCGTCACAAAGGAGAATATAAGTGACTTTACACAAACAGACAATCTTTGCGTATTATCCATAAGATTATATGTAAGCACGTATCCGCCGAGAATTACCGCTATCGCAAATAATGAATCCCTGAGAGCACTTGCGCCCGCATTTGAAAACATACTTGCTATTAGAATAAATCCGCAGAATATCATAAGCACCGCGGTATCATAAGTAAGCTTTAACGTTCTGCGCTTGCGAATAAGCTTGCAAACATATGAAATTGCGGTTATACATATCATCAATATAAGTATAAGCTCCGCAAAATCGGTATATTGGAGAAAAGGAGTTGCAAAAAACGTCACCGCAACTCCCGCTTCGGGATTGGCGAACACCACACATATAAGAACTAATATTGCAAATGCCATTGGCAAATACAGAACATTCCAAAAGAACGTAATCAATCCGAGCAATATTCCCGCAATGGCGGCACAAAAAGTAAATTCCGCGCCATTATAATGTTTAGTGATTTTGAATTTTTCTTCAGGCATTCCAAACAATTCCCGAGTTATCCTTCGCATAAATCGGCTTTCGCATATTGCCTCCGAGGCTGCGATAGGTCTGAATAGCATCGGTATAGAACAAATAACCATAACAGACAAGGATATCAATTCATATTCCGAATCCTTGTAATCTCCGTTTGCCATCACGAGAAAATAATGCATAAAAATGGCTACTAAACCGTAGGACGCAAAAAGCATTCCGTAAACGTTAAGTCCGAGCTGCGCCAAGAATACCCTTATGGAGCTGAATATTCGCACGGCTACACTCTTGTCAGCAACATCTTCCACACATCTCGCAAACTTGCGCGCGATGCCCTGCTTTGTTTTAGGAAGCCATGACATAGCGTTTCTTTGGCAAATATCGTTGTCAGCTAAAAGCTTTTCTCCGATCCCTCCACGGGTAAAAACAGAATATATTCGTCTTATTAAAGTATCCACTGCTTCTATCAGAACTGAGCCTCTCTTCGCTCTGAGCTTACGTTTTCTCTTTGCCATTGCTTCCTCCTTTCTGTCTGCGTCGTGCAGTCGTTTATTTATCTTTGCTTTGCTCAAGCAGATCCGGGCGGTTCTCCTCCGTCAGCTTTCTTGCGCTATCCTCGCGCCATTTGTCTATATTGGCGTGATGTCCCGATATAAGCACGTCCGGAACCTTAACGCCGTGAAATTCATAAGGTCTTGTATATTGCGGATATTCAAGCATTCCCGAGGATATGCTTTCCTTTTCATAGCATTCGGGATCCGAAAGAACTCCCGGTAGTAGTCTTGACACACAGTCTACGAGTATCGCAGCGGGCACCTCTCCGCCCGTAAGCACAAAATCTCCAATGGATATCTCCTCGTCGACTATCTCGTCGATTATTCTTCTGTCCACTCCCTCATAGTGTCCGCACAAAATTATCAAGTTGTCGTAAGCAGAAAGCTCCTCTGCCTTTTTCTGATTTAGCACCTTGCCTGCGGGAGACATATAGATTACTCTACGGCGCTCGTCTGTTCGTCCTGCCTTTTTGTGATCCTCAAGTATTGCGGAATAACAATTATAGATAGGAGGTGCCATCATAAGCATTCCCTTGCCACCGCCGTAGGGTGTGTCATCAACGCGTCTATGCTTATCCTCTGAATAGTCTCTTATGTTATAGAGATTTATCTCGACCGCTCCGCTCTTTCTCGCGCGTCCTATTATGCTCTCCCCGAGTATGTTATCAACCATATCGGGAAAAAGTGTCATTATATCAAATATCATAATTTCTCTCCGTCAAAGTCAGAAAGCATCAGTCGTCGGACAAGAGTCCGGGAATAACTTCTACGAAAATTCCCTTCTCCAAGTCTATTCTCTTAACAAATTCCTCTACTGCGGGCATCATTCTCTCACCCTGCTCGGTCCTTATCACGTATATGTCCGATGCTCCTCTATTGATAACGTCGGTTACTTTTCCATATACCTTGCCGCTAACGTTATCTATAATGTGGAGACCGATAAGATCCGCGATGAAATAGTCTCCCTCATCGAGATCAAAGTCATCACGGGCGGCATACAGAGTTGTACCCTTGAGGCTCATAGCGGCATCCATATCCGAAACGCCTTCAAGAGTAGCCAGCACGAAACTCTTGAACACAGAGGCGTGAAGTACCTTTATTTCCTTGTACTCTCCCGACCTGCACACAAACACTCTCTTAAGACCTGCGAGCACCGCGGGAGTATCGCAGAGAGACTCAAGCTTGACGTCTCCCCTGACTCCGTGTGTATTTATAACTATTGCACATTCAAGATATCTTTTCTTTTCCATGTCGACCTTTTCCATCACATTACATTATTATACAGAGTAATTATATCACACAAAGGATAAAATTGCAAGAGATTGCTTGATTTTTTTGTTTATATGAATATTTTTCCTGATTTTCAGTAAAAATTGAATAATTTTTACTCGTATATAAAAAATTTACAAATAAGTAATTGAATTTTTATGCTTTTAAGGGTAGAATATATGAGATAAGTAAAAATTCAACTGCAAGAAAGGGTTTTAAAATGATCAATACAGCTATGCTTCTTACATCCGGTGCGGACAACGGGGGCTCTATGTGGGTAACCATAATTATGCTCGTTGCCGTATTCGTAGTCTTTTATTTCTTTGGCATCCGTCCTCAGAAAAAGCAGGAAAAAGAGGTTGCCGCTATGAGGAACAACCTCCAGGTAGGTGATGAGATAACCACCATTGGCGGTATCATCGGCAAAGTGGTCAGCATCAAGGAAGAGACTTGCGTTATCGAAACCAGCCGTGACTGCACAAAGATTCGCATACTCAAGTCTGCCGTAAGCCGCGTTGATGTCAAGGCAGAGGATTCTGCGGACTGATAGGACTATCAGTAATATAAATACCTCCGAAAACATATATTTTATCGAAAAGTATGTTTTACGGAGGTGTTTTTTATGAATATATCTAAAAAAGCAATCAAGAGGACGGGTGTGCCCGCAGTAAGAAGGGGGGCTTCTCTGCCTGTATCGGCTTATGAGAACGACGATGCGCCCTTGCTTGCGTGTGTTTTGAAAAATTCCCTTTTGGGACTCGCCGCCACGGCAATATCGGGGCTCATCCTTATAAGCGCGACCTGCGCTTTGGCATATTCCAGCGCAGATCCAAGCTCATTGATAGCACCTCTGTCTCTGCTTGCGCTGCTTCCGTCAAATTTTCTTGGCGGATTCGTGACGGCAAAGAAAACGCACCGTTCCCCGCTTGCTTGCGGGCTGGTATGCGGAGCTGTTACTACACTCGTGATGATATTATTCTCATTACTGCTTCGCGGAGCACCAACTTCCAATTATGAATTTTGGCAAAGCGCGCTTCTGCACTCGTTGTCCGTATTGTTCTGCATTCTCGGCGCTATGGCGGGTAACGTGAAGATAAAGTCACGTCGCAATAAAAGACGTTTTGGAAACTGAAAAGAAAAAATCATCTTGGAATCCTTCCAAGATGATTTTGTATGGCTTTAAGGATTTATAGAAATCCAGCGAATCAAAGTTTCTGCCAAGATGATTTATAATGTAAGCCTCTGTCGTACGTGAGAGCGCGTCAAGCTCTGCGCTGTCATTGAGTTCAAATGAGAATACCTTGTTCGAGGGTGCGCTTGCAATAAACCTCAGAGCCGCCAGTGCCGACGGTGACATTCCGCATAGAACGCTCGCCTCTGGGATATCCTCAAAATCCTTGGATATCTTCGACACCTTCTGCCCTCTTTTTGCAAGACAGTCGGTACATATAAGCTTTCCTCCCATAACGTCAAGATAGGTAAACTCGGGATACTGCTCTCTGCAGTACGCGCAGAAGGAGAGCTCGGGACAGTATCCTGAAAGCACCGCAGCGCGCATCTCAAACACAGACCTTATTATCCTTATATCCTTCTCGCCCTTGCCTATGAGATACATAGAGTTGAGCAAGAGGCGCATAATAGGCGCGCTGTCCTCGTCCTCCTCATCGGTAAGCTCGTTGGCAAGATCGCACAGATACGACGCAAGAGCAACCTTAACTATGTCTGACGAGAGCTCATAGAAAGGATCCATGACCGAGCCCGAGCGAAGCCAGAACATTGAATTGCTTTTATTTATCTCAAAATTTCCGTACGTGAAGAGTTGCGAGACGGGGGTATTCTTGTTGCTCGGTGAGCGACCTCCCTTGACCATAACGGCAATACGCCCGTGCTCGGGAGTAATTATATACAAAAGCTTGTCACTGACTCCCACGTCTATCACTCTCGTGACGACGCCGTCTGTTGCGAATGCCATACTAATCTCCATTCCGCCGCTCGCGGCGGCACAAACAGTAATCAATAAATTTTACCACGAAGGAAAAATCCCGCGTAAAAAATCATCCCATTGTTGGTAGGAAGTAGCTTTGAAACTATGATGATTTCAAAAAATCAAAATGAGATTATTCCTCGGTGTAACCAAAATCCGTTATTCCTCTTTGGCTATCCCTCCAGTTTTCCTTGACCTTTACCCAAAGGTTGAGATATACCTTCGTACCAAATATTGCCTCAAGATCCGCTCTCGCGTAAGAGCCTACGCGCTTGAGCTCCTCACCGTTCTTGCCCACGATAATTCCCTTATGAGAAGCCTTCTCGCAGAATATCTCGGCTCTGATGCTGATAAGACTTCCCTCATCCTTGAATTCCTCAATAGCCACTGCTATTCCGTGAGGTATTTCCTTATTGAGCGTACGCAAAAGCTTTTCCCTTATTATCTCTGCCGCAACCTGACGCTCAGACTGATCCGTTACCATATCGTCGGGGAAAAAGAACTCCGACTCCTGCAAAAACTGTCCGCATTCATCGAGTACCGCGTCAACTCCCTTTCCGTTTTTAGCGCACACGGGAACCACCGCACTGAAATCGTGCAGAGCCGCATAAGCCGCGATGGTCTCGGCTATCTGCTCCTTGCGATACAGGTCTATTTTATTAAGAACCAGCACGCAAGGTGTCTGTGTTTTCTGCGAATAGCTCATAACGTTCTTTTCAACCTCGCTGACGGGCTTTCCCGTATCGACCACCAAAATGACTGCATCGGCATCCTGCATAGAGGAATTGGCCGTTTTTACCATGAATGAGCCCAGCGAATTTTTAGGTCTGAAAATACCGGGGGTGTCGAGAAAGACAAACTGGTCGTCGCCCTTTGTGTGTATACCGATTATACGGTTTCTCGTCGTCTGCGGCTTAGAGGAAACTATCGCCACCTTCTCGCCGAGTATGGTATTGAGCAAAGTGGACTTTCCTACGTTAGGACGTCCAACTATTGCGATAAATCCTGTTTTTTTCATTATAATACGCCTCTCTTATTCTGTCTGTCCTTCCAAATGATCTTCTAAGAATTCTCGGGGATTCTCCTTCATAACGTCAATGTACGAACTACCGTCCCTATCGTAATATATCAAATACGCATAGTCGGGTGCTTTGTTCATATCTGCACCTCCAACCTTGAGTACTAGGTCTGTGTTCTCAACGGGAAATTCTCTTACGAAATATTCGCCGTTCTTTGAGTCGTAGCTGAGGTCTGTGTAGTTGAAATTATCAAAGCTACTGAAGGTGATCTCTCCCACGTTATCCCATATCATATATATGGTATCCACGGTCATATCCTTTTGGTCGTTGACGACCTTGTTTCTTCCCTTTTCAACCAGCTTGTCTATTCCCCAAGGGCCGAGCACGGTAAGTATCAGCACCATACAGATTATAAACGTTATGAGTCTGACGTGGCTTTGAAAAAAGCCTTCTTTTCGCTCATAGCGTCCGTCCGCGGCATAGTTACTTGCTCTCGGTGCAGAACTAGCGGCTTTTCCGATCTCAAGCTCCCGCTCTCTCATTTCAGCCTCCCTTTGAGCTCTTTTTTCAGCTTCAAGGGCACGTCTTTCACTTGGTTTCACGGTGTGGGACACCTCCTTATATCACGTTCAATATCACTTAACACCAAGTCCCATAATATTCATGATCTCGGTCTGTTTTGCGCGCATCTCCTTGTCTTCTTCCTCGCTTCTCTCATGATCGTAGCCAAGAAGGTGGAGCATTGAGTGAACACACAAAAACGCAGTTTCTCTCTTGAAGCTGTGTCCGTATTCCTCTGCCTGATCACGCGCCTTTTCGAGCGAAATGACTATATCTCCAAGGTTGTTTATTATCTCGTCGATGGGCGGCTCCTCTGTATCTCCCTCAAAATCAAAGAGTGGAAAGGAGAGAACATCCGTGGGCTTGTCCACCTGACGAAATTTCTTATTGAGCTCGTGTATCCCATCATTATCGGTAAAGGTGACTGACACCTCGCACGAGTTCTGGAAATCTTCAAAATCAAGAGTAGTCTCTATTGCCTCTCTGATAAGCATTTTAAGGTTATAGGTCACGGGAAGCTTATCCTGATTGTTTTCAAAGTATATTTTAAGTCCCATCTTTCTGTTCATAGCAGTATCCGCTCCGATCACTTATCGGATTCCTTTCTCAAATTGTGTTTTTTATTTCCCTCTCCAGACTTTGCCAAGGAGTATTTTTCTCTTTTTTCTCTGTCGTATTTCTCGTACGCAAGGATTATTTTCTGCACGAGCTTATGCCTTACCACGTCTCTTTCGGTAAAGGTATGGATATTTATATCCTCTATTCCAGACAATATCTTAACCGCCTCGGCAAGTCCGCTCTTCTGCCCCGATGGAAGATCCGTCTGTGTAAGGTCTCCCGTCACTACGGCTTTGGAATTAAAACCGAGTCTGGTCAAAAACATCTTCATCTGCTCGGGTGTGCAGTTCTGCGCCTCGTCTAGTATGATAAATGAGTCGTCAAGCGTACGTCCTCTCATATATGCCAGAGGCGCTATCTCGATAACACCCTTTTCTACCTGCCTCTGATAATTCTCTGTCCCCATCATCTCGTAAAGAGAGTCGTAAAGAGGACGAAGATAGGGGTCTATCTTACTCTGCAGGTCTCCGGGCAAAAAGCCAAGCTTTTCTCCCGCTTCTATCGCCGGGCGCGTGAGGATTATTCTCGACACCTGCTTTTCCCTCAGTGCCTTTACAGCCATAGCTACCGCAAGGAAGGTCTTACCCGTTCCCGCAGGTCCTACTCCGAGAACTATCGTGTTTTTCTTTATGGAATTGACGTAATGCTTTTGTCCCACGGTCTTTGCCTTGATGGGCTTACCCTTCATAGTCACGCATATACAATCGTCACCGAGGTCCTCAAGCTCCGATGCCTTGCCTGCAATCACAGTATCGCACACGTATATAACGCTTTGGTCGGTAATATTCTCGTTGTACTTTGCCATCTTGACAAGATATCTCACCGCCTCCGCAGCATACAAGACCGTGTCATCGTCATCACCCGATACTACGATAACGTCGTTTCCGTCATCGGCGACACGGTTATGCACCGCTACTGCGAATTTCTTTTCTATTATCTCGATATTGGCATCACAGCTTCCAAACACCGACGCCACTATATCCGAGCTCTCGACCTTTATTACTTTACTGCTCATTTATATATTCCTTTCGAATATCTCGCTTTTACCTCAATCCGTGCTCTCCCCGACAATATCCATATTGACCTCAAATTCCGACACCTCTGCGATATTTTCTATCGACACTACCGTGCAATAAAGGATAAATCTGTCCTCCATAACATACGGGGTTATCGTCTTTTTGACAAGCACACTATCACTCGAAGCCTCCTCAAGTCTCTCAGCAAGTTCAAAATATGCAAGCTCCTCTGCCTCAGAGGCGCTTCTTTGACAGGTTTCGGTTATATATTCAAGATATTTCACAGTATGCAGGGAGAACGGAGTCTGTGTTCCGTCGTAAAAGCTATAATTCTCCACCATATCTATTTTATCATAAAACACCCCCTCTTTTCTACCCTTTTTTAAAATGTTAATCGAATAGTCAAAAAAATTTAAATATTTGTCACAATATTCCTCTCCCGTGTACACGGTTTTTTGATATTCATACGGAATTTCAACGCAATATTCAGTCGTCGTCCTCGCCAACACCTCACCAGCGGCTCTTGTGTACCTGAAGCCGTCTATGCTACTGTCGTACAATCCACTGACCAGCAGGTCACCCTTCTCCACGTATTTTCCCGAGGATACAACCACGTTTCCGCGATATATTCTCACCTCCTCGATGACTCCTGCCTTTGCTGCAATAAGGTTAGCTGGACGAGTGACCGTCTCTCCTCTATCCGCGCTCGCGTTCTCTCTTATCTGAACCTCTGCCACAGTGCCTATGATGTTTATGGATATCCAGGATATTCTTTCGCTGTCTATAAGTATTCTGTTTTCTATTCTGTCGGTGTTGGTCTTTTTTATATTGCTCCCAACACCAAATCCGTATTCGGCAAGCATTTGTCTTACCTCTGCCGAGGTCATTTGAGTGTTTCCCGTAACCTCAATGTCCCATACGTACGCCTGCGAGAGTACAATCAGGGTCACGGCACACAGTATCCCTATCCATATACCGAATCTGTATTTATACCTATCGAGAAATGCGGGCAACCCGCTCCGTTTCTCTACTGTGTACTCAATATTTTTTCCGTCGGCTTGCTTTTTTAAATTTTTGAATGCCGATAGGCGAAGATCAAATCTCACGCCGTCAGCACAAGCTTTGAAATTATCGTACGGTATGCAATGATACATACACAGATTTAAAAGCGAGGTTATATGCTCATAGCTTGCCAAAACCGTTACGCGTCCGCAAAAAAAGTAGGATATATTCAATTTTCTCTCTCCCCGTGTTCTCCGTCATTGAAAAAAATTCCGCTTATCAGTCCGTCAATGGTGACCGTGCCGTCGTGATAGGTTGAGCATATCAGTCTCTGCCCCGTGACCTCAACGGAAAAATCCTTCACCCCCATAATCATCTGCTCGGGTGAGTATTTCAGTATCCTGCGACAGCCTTGGATAAAAAGTGTATTCCTACCTCTTATCTCAAGACGGAACTTGCCGCTCAACGCGTCTGACGGAAGCTCTGCCTTTATAGACAAAAATTCCACAAGACCGCCCCGCTTGTCTGCTCGGTTTTTATTTTTACTCATATTACGACCTCAAACAAAATATAAATTACTGAACACAAAGCGTAACGGAGATATATATGTCAAAAACTATAAAAAGCACATATAAAAACAAGACTATTTTCCCACAAGTGAGGAATACCGCTCTTTTCGGCGCCCTTTCCCTTCTCGTCTTTTTTCTTATGCTTAATTTTTCCGATATCGCAATAGAGTATATG
The DNA here is from genome assembly GCA_904501865.1 of uncultured Clostridia bacterium. Taxonomy (GTDB): domain Bacteria; phylum Bacillota; class Clostridia; order Oscillospirales; family CAG-272; genus SVTX01. Next base: position 2,714 of record CAJGCF010000017.1, on the reverse strand, counting down.
AAAAAAGGGCTCCAACTATGCGCCAAAACCGTCATACCCTCGCTTTTTCCATTTATGGTCATATCCGAGCTCATAGTCGGTAGCGGAGTGGGTATCAGACTGACGAGGATACTTGCGAAGCCTATGCGGTGTATCTTCGGAGTGAGCGAGGCGGGAGCCAGCGCCTTTATGCTCGGCGCGGTGTGCGGCTTTCCGCTCGGGGCAAAGACGGCGGTGTCAATGTACGATAAGGGCGTGATATCAAAGCAGGAGATAACAAGGCTTATGACATTTTGTAACAATCCGGGCTCTGCCTTTATCATAAGCGCAGTGGGGGTCTCTCTGTTTGGCAGTCAGGCGGTGGGTATACTCATATACGTCTGTGTCATTTTGTCGGCTCTGCTTATAGGGGCTATGGGCAATCTGTTTTTTAAAAAGCTTCCCGATGTATCGCCAAGTCGATGTGAGATATGCAACAGTGTTGAAATAGGCACGTTTACCTCGGCGATACAGTCATCTGCCTCGTCTATGCTCACAGTCTGCGCATACGTCGCGTTTTTTTCCTCTTTTGTGGGGTGTATAGGTGCGATATTTTCGAGGCTTGGACTGCCAAAATACATAACGGCCAACGTCTTTGGCCTTTTTGAGCTTTCAAGCGGTGTTGGTATGGCGGCAGAATCTGCAAACAGGTTTTTCGCCATAGTTTTGTGCTCGGCATTTGCGGGGTGGTCGGGAATATCCGTGCATTGCCAGATAATGGCGATATGCGCGGGCAGAGGTATATCCTTCAAGCCTTATTTTATCGCAAAGGCGGCTCAGGCTATATTGTGCGCAACTATGACCGCCATAGCATTGAAATTTGTTTTTCCTTCGCAAAATAAAGCTCTCGCCGAGGTCTTTATGCCACGGGACAACTTATCTGCCTCATACGGCGGAGCCCTTGCGTGTATTGCCTTTTTTCTCTGTTCTGTCACCCCTTTCGCAGTGAATTTTGTCGCACGGGCAAAAATTGGTGTTAAAAAAAGCAAAAAAATTTAAAAAACACTTGACAAAGCAATTTTTATTTGATATAATATACGAGTCGTCACGAAAAGTAGCGACTTCGCTGGTATGGCTCAGTCGGTAGAGCACGTCATTGGTAATGACGAGGTCATCAGTTCGATTCTGATTACCAGCTCCAAATCCCGAGCGCAACAGTGCTCGGGGTTTTTGTAAAAATATCAAAACGCTATGACCGAGAGGAGTAGGTCTTGATTTTCGTAAAGAGAGCGCGCGGTTGGTGCGAGCGCGTCGGGATATTGACTGAAGGTAGCTCGTAAGCGGTGTGGGCGAAGGGGCATTCCCTGCGTAGTCCTCGACGGTGGCAACGTTAGAGCCTACAGAGTGGTGTTTGTTTTCTTTAGTTTACTCAATCGCCGTGTTTGATGAAATTGTTTCGCAGACAAGGCGCACTCAAAAAATCAAGTCGGCGGCGCAGTTCTCTACGTCAAGACGTTTTTGAGGGGCAACGACGTATGCGCAAGAATTTCGTAAACACAATTTGGGTGGTACCGCGTTTTTTACGTCCCGATGCAAAAGCATCGGGGCTTTTTGTTTGTTATACGTTCATTGAGCTTTTGGCTTTGTTTTGCATTCGGTTTCAGGTTCAACGCCTTATCGTCCGAAAAACGACAGTGAGGAATTTTTTGCTTGCAAAAAATTCTGCGTCACCCTAAAAGAACCTAAAAATGTTAAAAGTTTTTGCCAAGCTTTTTCCAAAAAGCTTGCCGCCGGAGGCACGCACCTCCAACATAAAGAAATATAATTGAAAGGATATAAAAATGAATTCCTACAACGAATTACCAAAGACGTATTCTCCCTCAGAATTTGAGGACAGAATATATGCAGAGTGGTGTGAAAAAGGTTATTTCACGCCCGACAAGAACAACACTAACCCGTCTTTTTCAATAGTTATTCCCCCTCCAAACGTCACAGGTCAGCTCCATATGGGACACGCCCTTGACGAGACTCTTCAGGATATTCTCGTCCGCTACAAGAGAATGCAGGGCTTCAATACTCTGTGGGTCCCGGGTACAGATCACGCAGGAATTGCGACACAAATAAAGGTCGAGGAAAGACTCCGCGTTGACGAGGGGCTTACAAGATATGACCTTGGCCGCGAAAAGTTCCTTGAGAGAGTCTGGGGCTGGAAGGACACCTACGAGGCTCGCATTACGGGACAGCTTAAAAAGCTGGGTGCGTCGTGCGACTGGACTAGACAGAGATTTACTATGGACGATGGCTGCTCCAAGGCAGTCCGCGAGGTGTTCGTAAATCTTTACGACAAGGGACTCATTTATCGCGGTCACCGTATAATCAACTGGTGTCCCCGTTGTCTCACCGCGCTTTCTGACGCTGAGGTAGAATATAAGGACCAGCCGGGTAATTTCTGGCACATTAAATATCCTATCAAGGGTGAGGATGGCTACGTTGAGATAGCTACCACACGTCCCGAGACTATGTTCGGAGATACTGCAGTCGCTGTAAACCCCGAGGACGAGAACACCAAGCACCTTATCGGTAAAAAGGTTCTCCTTCCTATCGTAAACCGTGAGATCCCCGTTATCGCCGACGATTACGTTGAGATCGGCTTCGGTACGGGCTGCGTTAAGATCACTCCCGCGCACGACCCCAACGACTTTATGGTTGGTCAGAGGCACAACCTCGAACAGATCAAGGTCATGAACGACGACGCT
>CAJGCF010000016.1 GCA_904501865.1 uncultured Clostridia bacterium | reverse complement strand
CAGCTCTTAAGAAGTAATATTTCATAAAGAGATATGCGGGGAAAACCCTTTTCGAGAAAAGGTGTTTTCCCCGCACCGTCGTTTATGACAGCTTTCCCAAAGGCTTTCAATAAAGTAATAAGATTTTTATGCGCTCTTTGAAAAGGAGAATTAATTATGAAAGAATATAGGCTCGTTGTGGCTGGGTGCCGTAACTACAACAACTATTTCAAACTTTCTCGTGAAATTAAAAAGTTTCTTAAAAGCATTGACAAAGATTATGCAATTATTATTGTAAGCGGCGGTGCAACGGGTGCAGATACACTTGGAGAAAAATTCGCCGCAAAACACAACTTAAAAGTAGAAAGATATCCTGCCGAATGGAACATATATGGAAAATCTGCCGGTCCGCGAAGAAATTCCCAAATGGCAAAAATTTCCGACGGAGTTATCGTTTTTTGGGATGGCAAATCCCACGGAACAAAAAGCATGATAGAGTGTGCAAAAAAAGAAAATAAGCCCTGTAAGATTATTCAAATTTAAGCAAAGGATATTTCATATTCAAGACTAATCACAAGTCTTTTTATTTTTATAATTTTGTAATCGTATTACTGCAAATGTAATCAAATATCGTCCTTCATAAATAATCGAAATCCGATTATACTTATTATAGTATGATTAGGAGGGCGATTTAAAATGACACAAAAAATAATTGGTAATCGTATTCAAGAGATCAGAAAGAGAAAAGGATTGACACAAGAACAACTTGCGGAGAGGGTAAATATAAGCCCTCATTATCTGTCAGCCCTTGAGCGAGGAGTATATAATATCAAGCTTGAGCTGCTTGTGAATATTCTCAACACTCTTGATTGCTCTGCCGATGAGGTATTTCAAGGCGTTGTCAATAATTCCGCAAAGGTCAAAGCCAGCCTGCTTTCCGACAAGCTCAAATCTCTCCCTCTCAATGAACAAAAGAAAATTTTTGAGGTGGTCGAAACAATGATCAATAATGTTTAAAAATAAAACGCAATCAAAAACCAGCTGCAACTGTCGTGGCTGGTTTTCAATTTTCCCGCGACAGATAGTTTTCACTGTCGGGGGATAAATTTTAATCTTTCAACACCCCCCACGCGATATTTGGAGTTTTTATGTCCACAAATGCAGTGGTTCGTCTGTTTTAACTAAAGACTACAATAAAATTACGGTTTTTGCTGTGCGAAAAGTCTGCACAGACCAAAGGCTCCCTTGTGTAAAGGGAGCTGACGCCGAAGGCGGCTGAGAGATTGTTTTTTCACAAATCTAACATTTTACAATCCCTCCGTCACGGCAAAGCCGTGCCACCTCCCTTTACACAAGGGAGGCTTTTTTCTACCTCCCGGAAGGTAGGCAAAAAACTTTTGAAATGTCAATGTCAAAAGTACCTTTACGTTACTTTTTTCAAAATCTTGTTGTCTTTAATTCAGTCAGTAGTTGTCATAAAAAATGACGTTCTTCTTTTCGGAGGGTAATTTATAAAACTTATAAAACTTTATGAAATATGTTTACAAATCGAAAAAACTGTGATATAATAAAAGTGCCAAACAAACTAAATATACAGTCTATTGGTGTGTTTTTCTTTTTGGGATACTTATATCCTTTTTTGTCTATACTGTGTTGTGATGAATTTGATAAAATGCAAATTCCCTACACGACAGAGTATAGTAATATACCTTATCTGTATATAGTTTGTTTGGCGACGACTGGAATTTGCGTTTTTGTGCGCTGATTACAATCGGCGCACTTTTTATATGCTGATAGGGGGATATATGAGCAAGAATATTAAAAAAATAGTAATAGACATCAGCGGCATAGAGCTTATGCCAAGAGAGCCTGCTCTTTGTCTTGGTAACGGAGAACAAGGCTTTGAGTGCTGTTGCGACGAGTGTGACTATTATTTGATTTGTTTTCCCGAATCTGCTCCAAAAGGCAAAGAAGAAAATATTGCTATGGATAAAGGTCATACTTGATAATTGTATAAAATATAAAAATCAGATGCTTTTTCAACACACCTTTTTTTCAAAAAAGGTGTGGGCTTGACAAAAGGAAGAGAGCGTGATATAATAATGGATGCAGCTTCGCCGAGCGGTCGCGTGCGGTGGTGCCGAAAGGTATCCGTGCGAGGAAAGTCCGGGCTTCACAGGGCAGAGTAGCTGATAACGTCAGCCACGAGTAATCGTCGGGAAAGTGCAACAGAAATAGACCGCCGAGGGTGCTTTCAGCACCTTGGGTAAGGATGGAAAGGCGAGGTAAGAGCTCACCCACTCTTATGGTAACATAAGTTTGCTGTAAACCCTACTTGAAGCAACACCCCGAGGGACGCGTTAGCCCGACCTTCTTCTTTGAAGAATATCTCAGGGTGGCATTTTGCGAAGGCAAAGGAGCTTTTCGGTGACGGAGAGCAAAGATTGATGACCGTTCAAGACAGAACCCGGCTTATAGACGGAGCTGCACTAAAAAGAAAAAAAGCCGAAGGCGATGCCTTCGACTTTTTTATTTAATATATAGGTAGAACAACCGTAAACGTGCTTCCCTCACCCACGCGGCTCTCGACCGTCACATCACCGCCCGCCAGAGTAACAACTCTGTGAACTATATTGAGGCCTATTCCGTTGCCGATAGACGCGTGTGACTCGTCTCCCTGATAGAACTTTTCAAATATGCGGGACATAGTCTCCTCGCTCATACCGATTCCGCTGTCCGTCACACTGAACAGAATCCGTGAGCCATCTCGCCACAGGCGGCAGGATATCCTGCCTCCCTCCCCCGTGAATTTTACCGAATTGGAAAAGAGGTTTATCCATACGTGCGAAAGCATCTCCTCATTGAAGTGGTACTTTATCTCCTCAAGCTCAAGGTCAAGCTCGATATTCTTGTCGCTCCAAGCCTTTTCAAGCAGAAGTATGCAATTTCTTATCTGCTCATCGAGATAAAACTCGGTCTTTTCGCTGACTATCTGCTGATTTTCAAGCTTTGAAAGAAGGAGCACGTTCTCCGACATAGTCGAAAGTCGCTCAGATTCGGAGATGATGATTCCAAGATATTCCCGTCTCTGTTCCTCGTCAAGACGGTCGCTCTGAAGCTGACGAGCAAAGCCGCGTATAGAAACTATGGGCGTTTTGAACTCGTGCGAAAAATTATTTATAAAATCATTTCTGAATATCTCTATTCCGTCAAGCTCTGACGCCATCTGATTAAAGGAGCGCTCAAGCTCACCGAATTCGGTCAAGCTTTTGCTCTTATCAAGCTCGTCCACACGCGTCTTGAAATTTCCCCTTGATATTTCTCTCATTCCCTCGCTTATCTTGCTTATTCTGCGGAAGATAAACTTGCTCGTGGTCGCGGTGAGCGCCGCGCCTATTATAATACACGAGAGCGCCATAGCAAGCACGAGCAGAGTGGTGTTGAGATAGAGCTCGTTAAACTCAAGTATGCTGTTGAGCACGTAGAACAGGATAGCCGTTACAACTCCCGTTATGCCGAAAAGCATAAACACCATAAGGGAAAACCAGAAGCGCATACTGCGCACCTTTTTTATCTCCTCCCCGTTTATGCTTATCATCGGACGCTTTTTAGGGCTCTTTTTTGGGGCCTTTTCGCGTTTTTCTTTTCTCATTTCAGATGTACCGCCTTGTATCCAAGTCCCCTTACGGTCACTATCTCAAAATCGGGATTGTTTCTGTATCTGTCGCGCAAACGGCTGACGTGAACGTCCACCGTCCTCTCGTCGCTCTCACTGTCCATATCCCATATCTCGTCCATAAGCTGACGTCGGGTAAATATCTTGTTCGGGTAGGACAAAAGCTTGAATAGCAAAAGAAATTCCTTTTGCGGAAGCTCCTGATTGTCTCCGTCCACGCTTACAGAGAGCGCGTCATAGAAAAGCGTAGTGTTGCCCACGGTCAGCTTTCTATCGTTGACTATCTTTGAGCGGCGGAGCAAAGCTCCAACTCTTAACACCATCTCCTCCTCATCGACGGGCTTTGTCATATAGTCATCGGTACCTATGATGAAGCCCTTGCGCTTGTCGAGCGGAGATTGCTTGGCGCTCACCATAAGTATCGGGATATTACAGCCCGATTGACGCAAGGTCTCAGTCAGCTCAAAGCCGTCCATACGAGGCATCATTATATCCAAAATTATAAGGTCGACGTGCTTTTTGTCCATCACGTCGAGCGCGTCGACTCCGTCAGACGCGAGCAGGACCTCATATCCGTACTGCTCAAGCACCGTTGCCATAAGCTTTCTCTGATTGACGTCGTCCTCTACTATCATTATATTGAACATAAAAAATCTCCAATCCACCGCTTGCGGCGGCATAAAAGAATTATCATTCTAATTTGATTTTAACACTCAATTATGAACTCAATATCAATTTTGGAAAGCATTTGAAAATTTATTTGCTTTTTGCCCGAAATCCGTCAGAGAGAGCGCGTTGTCTCTTGACTTTTTTGGAAAAGTGTGATAATATTATAATGTATAAGAATGTAGTCAATAAAAGAAGGAATTTTTATGAAGGTAGGATTTGTTTCCCTCGGCTGTCCTAAAAATCAGCTCGACACCGAGGTAATGCTGCACGAAATAGTAAGCGCAGGCTACGAGATAACGCCCGAGGAAACAGAGGCGGACATTGTCATAATCAACACTTGCGCCTTTATTGAGTCGGCGAAAAAGGAATCAATAGATAATATACTCGATATAGCGTGGCTCAAAAAGCACAACGGACTTCGCGGAATAATAGTCACGGGCTGTATGGCGGAAAGATACGGCAGAGAGATACTTGACGAGTTCCCCGAGGTCGACGCGGTGCTGGGTGTCGGAAGCATACACGACATTGTTGACGCCGTAAAGAGCGTTGAGCAGAACGCTGGCAAAAAGAAAAAGAGAGGCGAGGACTGCAGATTCTACGCTCACGGCGACAAAAACACGGTGCGCCTTGGCGGCGACAGAATACTCACCACACCCGAATACGCGGCGTATCTCAAGATAAGCGAGGGCTGTGACAACCGTTGCACCTATTGCGCTATCCCCGATATCCGAGGCAAGTTCCGCTCCCGTCCCGTCGAGGAGCTGGTAGCCGAGGCGCGCGAGCTCGACGAGATGGGCATAAAGGAGCTCACCATAATCGCGCAGGATACCACGAGGTACGGTATAGACCTCTACGGCGAGTATTGCCTTGACAAGCTGCTCCGCGCGATAACCGACAATACGCAGATCCCGTGGATAAGAGTGCTCTACTGCTACCCCGACAAGATAACCGACGGTCTTATTGCAGAAATGAAAAGCAATCCCCGCATACTTCACTACATAGACCTGCCGCTCCAGCATATAAGCGACAGCGTACTGCGCAGAATGAACAGACACGGAAAGAGCGATATGGTGCGCGACGTGCTTGCAAAGCTCCGCCTAGAGATACCCGACATCGTCATTCGTACCACGTTTATCGTGGGCTTCCCCGGCGAGACCGAGGAGGATTTCGAGTGTCTCGCAGAATTCGTCAAGCAGGAGAGATTCTCCCGCGCCGGAGTGTTCACCTACTCGCGTGAGGAAGGAACGCCCGCCTATGACTTTGACGACCAGATAGACGAGCAGGTCAAGCAGGACAGAATGGATATCCTTATGCGCTCGCAGCTCCTTATCAGCGACGAGGCAAACAAAGCCAAGATAGGACAGGTGGTCAACGTGCTCTGCGAGGACTACGACCCCGTCAGCGAATACTATTACGGCAGAAGCGAGGCGGACGCGCCCGAGATAGACGGCAAGGTGTTCTTCAAGTCCGAGGAAAAGATAGCCCCCGGCAGCTTCGTCAAGGTCAAGGTCCGCAGCGTGACCGATTACGACCTGTGCGGCTTTGCTATGAAGAACTGACAGCTTATAAAGAAAGGTGTATTGTTATGAAAATGAATCTTCCAAATAAATTGAGCGTGCTCAGGCTCATTATGGTGCCGATATTTATGGTCGTTATGCTGCTCCCCGCGTTCTGTGATTTCAATGAGACCGCGAATATAGTGCTCAACGTCGTGGGCGTGCTTTTGTTTATCGCGGCATCATTTACCGATATGCTTGACGGTAAGATAGCCCGTAAATACAATCTTATAACGGATTTCGGCAAGTTTCTTGACCCTCTTGCTGACAAATTTATGGTCATCGGAGCTATGCTCTGCATATTCTACGTAAATTCGGTGGTAGGAAATAAGAATCTCGCCACCCTTTACATCTTCGCGCTTATCGTGGTAGTTTTCCGTGAGCTCGCCGTGACCTCTATAAGACTTGTGGCGTCAAGCTCGGGCGGTGTTGTCATCGCGGCAAATATGCTTGGAAAGCTCAAGACAGTTACGCAGATAGTGGCAGTATGCGCGGCTATCATCGAGCCCGTGGTATATTCCGTGGCTCAAGTTGAGGGCTGGGTACGAGCATTTCCTCCCATCACCTTAGTTACCACCGTGGCTATGATATACCTGACTATACATTCGGGTATCAATTATATAGTCGGCGCGTGGAAATACCTCGACCCCGAAAAGTAATACTTATAACAAACAGCCCACGGACGTGCAATACGTCCGTGGGCTGTTTGTTATTTGCCCGATAAGCTAAATCTCAGTCAAAACAGGACGTCGTCTGCCTTCATCTTGCCAAAGCTCTTCCAATCCATAGCCTTTCCGTACATATCCTCAAGCAAAAAATGGTATATCCTCGCCTTTGCGAGCGCGTGCAAAGCGCTGTCGAGCGCGTTGTCTATAAGCCGTGAGGTATAGCGTATCTCACGCCTTATCTCACGTAGACCCTCGGTGTCGAGAAAGCGCTTGACGTTGATGAGCTTTTCCTCATTAATGTCCGCCTCGCAAGGCATATCCTTATCCTCAAGGCTCTGGCGAAGCACAAACGCCACGTTATAGTCCTCTATAAATATACCGTCCACGTGAGAGGGACAGACAGGGTCGTATGAGATGCGCGCCTTGGCGCTTTTGCGTGAAAGAGTGGCGTAAAGCTCATCAAGGAAAAGCTCACCTGCGCCGTAGTTATCGCTTACGAGATAAAGCCTTTCGGCGTTTTGCTCAAAGGTGTCGAGACGCACCCGTCCGCACATTGAGACAGAGTCTGTTACCACGGGCAGAGCGCAAAGCTCACCCTCGCCCTTGGAATCGGGCAGAAATTTCAAGAGCCGCTCTGCCGCCGCGCGCATCTTGCTCTTATGTATCACGCCGCCGAGCAGACTGTCACGCACCGCCCGCAGATTGCCCACCGAGCGCAGATATCCGTAGGCGTTTTTGTACTCCGCGCTCTTTCGCTCGGATAGGGATATTATCTCGTTTTTCTGACTGTGAAGCAGCTCTTTATCCCAGAATTGCGAGAAATTGAGTATCTGCTCACGCGCTCCGGGGAGGGTCGGCTCACAGACGTGAGGCGGGGTGCCGTCAAGAATACCTATCGCGCGGTCACCAGTAAATATCAGGACTCCGTCGAGAGATTCGGGGTCGGACGAGCAGTAATAATATTCGCACTCAAAGCCGCGCTCCTCGGCGACGGCGGCGCATTTTTTCATAAACGAGCTCTTTCCCGTGCCGGGTCCGCCCTTTATGATATAAAGAAAATCCGCCCTTTTGAACACCTCGGGGTAGTAATTTTTAAATCCTTGCGCTGAGTTGGACGCGGCAAAATATCTCTGTTGCATAAAATATAAAAAATGTCCTTTCTGCAATATATTCAATATATTTTATGCAAAGCATAGCCCGTCTGCGCATTATTTTCCTCTTTTTTTACTAGGGAGACAAATATTTTGGCTAAAAATCCCTTTCGGATGTTTTGTCCGAAAGGGATTTTTATTACTTTTTATTCAGTATCTCGTCAGGGACAGCTATCTCTCCCTCTGCCGCCTCAAAGCTCTTGATGCACTTGCGGATAAGATAAAGTATCTGTCCGTTGGCGCTCCTTCCCTCGTAATCCGAGATATAGTGCAGCTTGTAGTGCAGCTCGGGGTCTATCTCTATTCCAAGATGCTTGTTGTTTTTGTTCCTCATATTTTTGTTTCCTTTAAAAATATCTTGATTTAAGTTTATTTTAAGATAATTTTGTGATATAATGTTGCTAGTATACTTATTTCGAGTACACTAAATAATGTTAAGGAGAACAAAAAATGAAAGTAGCTATAATAGGCTCACGTGAGCTTGAGATAAAGGACCTATCTCCCTATCTGCCCGAAAACTGTACCGAGATAGTCTCTGGGGGTGCAAGAGGAATAGACACGTGCGCGGAAAACTTTGCGAAAGCCAATTTATTGTACTCAACTATTTTTTTACCCGACTATAAAAGCTATGGAAGAGCGGCACCAATAGTACGAAACAAGCAGATAGTGGAGTACGCAGATGAGGTCATAGCCTTTTGGGACGGAAGTTCACGAGGCACAAAATATGTAATAGACCTTTGCCGCAAAACAAACAAGAAATGCACGGTAATTGAGATAAAGCCCGAAAGCATATAAGAAAATACATATCCCAAACAAAAAGGAAGCCGAGAAAGACTTCCTTTTTGCCTTATGTATCACTTTCTTCCCACGATAGTGATATTAACGGGCTCAATGCCTGCTATCTCGTAGACAGACGCGTTAATCTGCGCAAGCTGTGCGGGGGTGAGAGTCTCGGAGCACTTAACAACGATATTAGCTACCTCGCCGTTGATGACCGCGACACACTGCTCAAATCCCTTGGAGACCAGAAGCGACTCAATATCAGACTCCTGCTCCATCTCAAGAGATATCTTCTTGAGCTCGGCAACTGCCTCTGCCTTGACCTCGTCTGTGGCGTTTGCGTTGTCAACTACCGCGTTGAGCACCTCAATAGCCTCGTCTCTGGCTCTCTGACGGCTTACCTGAACCGTCGCGAAATAGCTGTCCGTGCTTGTAGCGGAGTCGCCTGTCTCCGCACCCGAGGTGGGATTTTTTGAGTTGTCAAGCTCGCCGCTCATACCCGTACTGCCGCTATACGTATAGCCGTCGCCGTCGTTATCAGAGAAAAAGAGCCAGTTGAGCCATACCGCCGCGCCGATAAGCACTACCGCGCACGCGATTATAAGATTACGCTTTCCCGATTTTGTAAAGAACTCCTTTACAGATTGTAATTTGTCTTTGAATGCCATTTTCGTCCCTCCAAGGATAATAGTATTTTTTGTTACGCTATATTATATTTTCGTGTCTTTCAATATATTCCCTACTATCTGTCTTTTCTTATTTTCTTTTTGCGCTTACTACCCCTCGCTGATATGCACGCGTGTCAGAGGCAGACCGTACGCTGATGATAGCAAAAGCAAAAGCTCGTTTTTCTTCTCCTCGCTCTCTCCCGTGTCGCAGACCACGCCTATACCCGAAAGCGTTGGCAGGCTCTCACCGAGATAGAGCGCGTGAGACGACGAGCCGCTACCTATTATAACGTACTCGTTTTTCTGCGAGCCTCCCGATTGGGTATTCTGGGCGTAGACACTGCCGCCCACGTCACTGAAGAACACCGCTGCCGAGACGCTCCGCACGCCCGAAACGCTCATACACAAACTCTCTATCTCCTCCTCAAGAAGCTGCTTGTACTCAAAAAAGCCTATGAGCTCCTCGCCTGCCCCGTCCGAGCTTGCCTCAGAGCTTTTTTCCTTGTCCGATAAGGCAAAGCTGCCTATGGCGAACAACGCCACCCCCAGAGTGAGCGCGATAATTAATATCCTCAGCGTGCCGTTCTTTTTCATATGCGCGAACGTACCTATCACGTCACGCGCGCCGTCATTCTGTGCCATTTTTCCTCCTTTTTATTCTTGTAATGTATGTTTTCAGGGCTTGCCGACTGCCGTCACGATCTCACATCCGAGCAGTGTGGAAAAATAATCCTCTATCTCGCCGCTATCACGAAAAACCGCCGAGCCGTGCAAGGTTATGAGTACGCGGGATAGCTTTCTCGGCTCTCCGTCGTCCCCGTGTCCGTCAAGGCTCACCGATACCGAGCACTCCGAGCCATCTATCCCGAATCTGTCAAGCAATATCTTCTTTATCCCCTCCTTTAGATTTTCAACCTCCGCCGCGCCGTATGCGGAATCAAAAATACTCTCGTATTCCTCGCTGTCCTGCGAGACATCGGGTAGGATATCCTCGACATCTAGGCTTGAAAGCACCTCTATCCCTTTTTTTATGGGACCGAGGCACACAACAATGAGACAAAGCCCAAAAATAAGCCTTATATGCTTACCAAGTCCACCACCGTCCCCCTCCGGAGCAAGTATGGAAACAATCGAGCCTACCACGGATATGCATATTATCGCTATGATATAAGCTTTCATTTTACCTATTTTCCTCTCATTTGTCTGAATTTCCTTAAATTTCAGGTGTTTTCACCACCAAGACGGTGTTTTTGAGATTTTACGGTATTTTTTCACTACCTTTCAATGTATTTGTGGGTATTTATCACCACTTTGTATATTTTTTGACTTTTTATAGGTATGTAAGCTCCACTTTGTCTGAGCTCGGACAGCTTTTCCCTTTTATCACGCTATGGGCACGGATATACTTGCGAAAATGCCAAACGCGACCAAAAATATAGCGCTACACAACGCCGCCACGCCCTCAAGGTACCCATAAAGGCTACCAAGCTCCGAGAGCAGCTTCTGCTCCTCCACTGCCCCAAGCATACCCGCGCAAAACGAGGCTATGCCGAACACCGTGCGCATAAGCGCGAGCTGGATTATAGGCGGTATGAGCATAATTATTATCACGGCTATTCCGATAACGCCCACCGCTCCGCGTAAAAGCTCAACTCCCGCCGCGAGCGTCCCGAGTGTAGATGATAGCGTGCCTCCCGAGATTGGCACGAAATTACTCACCGCGAATTTCATTCCCCTCATAGCCGCGCGGTCTGCCTTTGCCGACAGTATGCTCTGCGTGGCAAGGGTGCTTGTCAGTATCATCATAATAAAGGAAAGGGCGGTCATATACCATTTTCGCAGAGTGCCGCAAACCGCTTCTCCCGCCATGCTTGCTTGCCCGTCGAACACCGAGAGTAAGGAGAAGCAGAGGCATATACAGAACACGGGAAGCACGGTATAGGAGCAAAAAAACTGACAGATTGTGAGTATGGTGCTGAGCGTTGCCGTAGAGCTTGCCGCCGCCGTGAGATTTCCACCCATAGCGTAGAGCGTCGCCGAGAGCGGCAGAAAGGACGCCACGGCAGAAAAAAGCTGATTAAAATAGTCACCCAGCCTCCCGACCGCTCCGAGTGCCACGCCCGCTATGGCAGCAAAGGTAAACAGACGGGCGCACGTGTCAATAGCTTTACCAAGCCCCGCGCCGAAATACGACGACATCGCCCGACACAAAGCCGATATAATAACTATGCCTATGAGCAAAGCAAGGCTTGGGAGCACCTCGCGCATACCTTCACCGAGCGCTTCGAGCACCTCTCCAAGCAGGTGGATAGGCGAGGCAAGCTCTCCCGCCGCCTCATTTATGTCGCCAAGCTCGTCCGAGAAAACCCCGTCGGGCAGTCTGTCAGTCACAGATGGCTCAAGCGAGCCTATGAAATTCTGATATTCGGGCGGCAAAGTCTCGCTCTCGCCGTCACTCGCGCATACCCTCAAGCCCCCGAATACGATACAGAGCGCCACAGTAAGCGCAGCAAAAAATATCCTTGCGCCGCGCGAGGCCCTCTTATCTGTCGTTACGTAATTTATCCGCATAGCGACACCGCCATATCCACTATCTGTCGCAAAAGCGGCAGGGATAGTATGAGTATCTCTATCTTTCCTCCAAGCTCGGCGTAATAAGCAAGGCTTGTCTCGCCGCAATCTCGGCATATTGAGGAGCAAACGTGGGAGAGCGTTGCCACCGCGAGCGCCTGCAAAAGCACTCCAACGCCTGATGAAACGGAGCTTTCCGCGCCGCTCATACCGCAAAGCTCCCGCACGTAGCTCACCACGGGCGAAACAAAGGAAACGCACGCCGCCGCAAGAATGACACCCGCGACCATCTTGATAAGAGTCGACGCGTCGGGGCTGCTTTTTTTGAGAATCATACTCAAAAAAACGCAAATCACCGCCACTCCGAATATCTTGAACAAGGTCTCGCTCATCTCAAAATCCAAAGACCGAGCAGACAAGCTCGAAAAGCTTTTCTATCTCGCTCACAAGCATTATCAGCACCACGATTATTCCCGATACGGTAACGAGCATGGATTGCTCGTCCCTTCCCGATTTTGATAATATTTGCGTCGCCGCGGATACGAGTATCCCGACTCCCGCCACCTTAAGTATGATACCTATGTCCAGCATTGCAAAAATCCTTTCTTTTTTTACGTTAGGGGAAGCTCTGATCACCACAACAATATCATAAGTCCGAGGCTGAGACATATCCACATTGCGCTCCCCGCGCGGCTCTTTGACTTTACCTCGGCGGCGACTATCCGTCTCTGCTCACCGAGCGAGGAGATGTAATGGTCGCAACGCCGCAGCTGCTCAACTCTGAACGTGCTCCCGAACTCCGAGGCAAACGAAGTCAGAAGCCGCAGGGGCTCCTCGTCAAGATATATCCTGCTCGCGTCTATCATTTCCTCAAGCGTCCGAGCGCCGCGCGGACAGTTGCAGGCGTGAAACACCTCTGGCGGCAAACTCTCAAGTATCTCACCTCGAGGCCGCGCGTAGCAATCTATCTGTCCCTTGATGTAAAATATCAAGGATATAAATCCGTCGAGAGTACTGAGCTTTCGCCACTCAAAGCCGCGGTACGACAGAGCCGCAAGCACCCCCGACGCGACCAGAACTATACTGCCTATGATTTTTAGAGTTATCATACTTCCCTTTCTCCGCAAGGACTTGTCCTTATATCCCGAGCTCTTTGCGCAAGGATACGTCGTAGAAAAAATTGTTCAGACTGTCCCGTCGCAGACCTACGTAAGCGCCGAATATTTTTGCCTCGTGCAAAAGCCTTAGCCCCGTGCGCGAAAGCAGCTGCTCTACGTTGCCCGCGTGCGCGCTGGCTATGAGCGGAACACCGCAGTTGTGCGACGCCACGAGCGACATAGCCTCCTCGTAATCTCCTATCTCGTCACAAACTATGACCTCAGCGTTGAGGCATCTTGTTGCTATCTCTATTCCCTTTCGTCGCGGATATCCCGAAAGCACGTCAAGGCAGAGTTCTTCTCCCTCACTCGAAAACGCAAGCTCTCCGCGCGTGTCTATCACGACGGTACGCAGGGGCTCCCGTCCGCCGCCCCAATTTCCCGAGGCGAGCTTTTTGGCAACTCCGCGCAAGAGTGTGGTCTTTCCAACCCCGGGCGGCGAGTATATGAGCACTCCCTCCACGCGCGAAAATTCGGATAAGAGCGAGCAGACCTCGTCCCCTATATCGCGGCTTTTGTGAGGTATACGCACCGAGAGTGAGCTTATCTCGTATATTCCGATTATTCTGTCGCCCTCACAGCCCGCTCTGCCGCACACTCCCACGCGTACTCCGTCGGGCAGAGCTATAAAGCCCTGATTTATAGTGTCGCTGAAGGCATAGAGCGAGCCCTGACACATACCCTCAAGCACGGACTCTATCTCACCTCTGTCAAGCACAGTGTCAAGCATCACGTTGCGCCCCGATACCACAAGCGAACAGCGTCTGTGCGCTCTCATTCTTATCTCCTCTATTTTTCTGCCATAGTTTGTCCGTCTTATTTCGTCTGAAAGTCGGTAGGGTAGAGCCGACGAGACTGACGTTGGAAGACAGAAGTCATCCGCACTTCTTGATATCCTTATAGTCTGCATCATCCCACCGCCTTTCTGTAACAGTATATTAAGCGCCTACGCAAAAAATGCACGGAGGCAAAATTTTAAGTGAGACGGATATTCCTCACCGCTTTTGAGCGCAGCAAAAAGCCCGCGACACGTCGCGGGCTTTCCCATAAATTTTTAAGCTATTCAGTTATATATAGGCTCGAAATCAGACGCAGGGTGCTTGCACAAAGGGCAAATATAGTCCTCGGGGAGCTCCTCTCCCTCATAGACGTAGCCGCATATCTTGCACGCCCAGCCAACTATCTTCTTCTCTCCGCTCTCAGAGCCCTTCTCCTCCTCGGTCTGCTTCACAGAAGCTACCTTCTCGGGCTTAATGCTCTTATAGTAGTAATCGTAGGTCGCGCTCGGCTTATCCGAAAGCACCTTTGCCTCGGTGACCTCGGCAATAAAGATAACGTGCGTTCCAAGGTCTATCTGACGTACCACCTTAGCGCTGATAAACGCATTTGATTGCTCGGCAAGGTATTTGAGACCGTTTGCGCTCTCAGAGAGAGCGTAGGTGCCGTCTATCTTATCGGTGTCGCGACCGCTTGCAAATCCGTACTGCTTGTAAAGCTCAAAGCAAGAGGACTCGTCAAGCACGGACACGTTGAAGCGTCCCGTGTGGCTCACGGTCTCGGCGGTGTAATTCTGCTTGTTGATGCACACGCTTATCTGCAAGGGGTCTGCGGTAACCTGAGAGACCGTATTGACTATGCAGGCATTGTCCTTGTTGCCGTCGTTCGTGAATATAGCGGCAAGGCCGTATGAGAGCTTGTGAGAAAATTCAGGCTCAATCTCACCCTCATTCACTATCTTGACGAGAGGCAGAGTAGCGGCTATCTCGTCGGCAAGAGAGGCAAGGCTCTCAAGCGTGCCCTGCTTTACAGATGAGCGCACGTCGACCGTCTCTCCGATAAGCTCTGTGTTCCTTATTCCGGAAATTATCTCTCGCATAAGCTTACCCGACGCGGGAGCCCACGAGCCGTTCTGTATAAAAGCTACCTTTCTCTTTTGTATATTGTGCGCCTCTATATCGCGCAAAAGGCTATCCATAGTAACGAATATGCCCGCGTTGTAGGTCGCTGACGCAAAGACCGCATGGCTGTACTTGAACATAGCCGATATGATATCGGATGCGGGAGAGACCGACACGTCGAACATCACCGTCTCTATTCCCTTCTCGCGAAGCATAGTAGAGAGTATCTCCGCGGCATTCTCGGTGTTGCCGTATATAGACGCGTAGGCTATCATTACGCCCGCGCGCTCGGGAGTGTAGGTCGCCCACTTGACGTATTTATCAATGAAATAGGGTATGTTTTTTCTCCAGACAAAGCCGTGCAGAGGACACAGAAGCTTGATTTTGAGTCCACCTGCCTTTTTGAGCGTCATCTCGACCTGCGAGCCGTACTTTCCTACGATATTCGTGTAATATCTTCTCGCCTCGTCAAGATAGTCGCGGTCAAAATCCACCTCGTCGGCAAAGATCGCGCCGTTGAGCGCTCCAAAGCAACCAAACGCGTCCGCCGAGAAAAGTATGCCCTCCGTCATCTCATAGGACATCATAACCTCGGGCCAGTGCACCATAGGCGCGTTTACAAAGGTGAGCTTGTGCTCGCCGAGGGAGAGCTCGTCACCCTCCTTGACCACGAGCACGCGCACGTCCGCGTCAAAACTAAAGAACTGTTTTATCATAGTGAGAGTCTTGGCGTTGCAGACTATCTTGGCATCGGGATATCTCATAACGAACTCGCCAAGCGTGGCTGCGTGGTCGGGCTCCATATGATGCACCAAAAGGTAGTCGGGGCTATTTCCCTCAAGCGCGTATTCAAGATTTTCAAAATACACGTCCGAGACCGCCTTGTCGACGGTATCAAAAACGGCTATTTTCTCGTCCTTTAAGACGTAAGAGTTATACGACACGCCGTCGGGAACCGAATAGACGCCCTCGAACATAGCAAGTCTGCGGTCGTTGCCGCCTACCCAAGTCAACGAATCACTTATTTTTCTGATACAATGCATAATATATTCTCCGATTTAAATATTTTTGATATTTTTTTCCGTATTATCTTCATCGTTTATTTTTTTGCCGAGGACGCCGTCAAGTATGCGTGAGTCGGCAGAAAAAAAGATAAATATCATATATACCGTCACTAAAACGGCGATTGATGCGGTCAGGACCACGGTAAAGGTGTCCCAAAGCTCGCCGTAACCGCAGGTGGGCACGACAGCTCCGCAGAAATTGAAAAGTCCGTGCAAAATTACACATAGCCATATATTAGCGGTGCGCATAAGCACCACCGAGCACATCGCGCCGATAAGGAATGAATATCCTATCTGCATTATCACCGCCAATGGCGAGCTGTGGTAAAGGTTTATAAGATGTATGAGCCCGAACACCGCGCTTGAGAGCAATATAGAGCAGAACGTCCACTTTTTGCTTGCGGGGCGCTTTTTGAGTATTCCCAAAAATACCACTCCGCGAAACGCTGTCTCCTCAAAAAATCCTATCGCAAAGCACTCGAGCGCCAAAAGCGCTATCAGCCACCACGGTGAATCTATCACCGCCCCACCGCGTATCACCTGCGAAAACGGAAAATTGTTTATCGCAACCGCAAGGGGAGGCAGACAAAGCAGGACCGACCGCCAAAACGGTCTTTTTATAGGGTTGAGCACCCGAAAGTCAAGATTTATAAGCATTGCCGTGAATATCACGCCGCCGACAAAGCGCGTGACGGTCATATCTACAAGATATCCAAGCGTCTCCGACATTCCCACCGTCATAAGCTTACCGAAAAGCTCGTAGAGGAGAAGCAGAGCTATACCCGTTATCGCGACGCCGAGACATATCTGCCGTTTAGTCAGCCTTTTCATTTGTGTACAGCCTCCGTCGAGTCATTGACTTCCCTGCTCGCAAAATATTTATTCAGATACCTCTCAAGGAATATAACTCCCACTCCCACTCCAACAAGAATTATCGCAGTAAGCTGCGAGGGACTGAGATAGGACACTATCGTGGTTCCCCTATAATCTCTACGCAAAAACTCGGCAAAAAATCTCCATACGCCATACGCTATAAGATATATAGGCAGAACGTAGCCCTTTTTGGCTCTTGCCCGCAAAACAAGACAGACAAAGAGCGCGGCGAGAAATATCGCCTCAAAGAGCTGAACGGGAACGTATTTAGCAAATCCGAAATTTCCGTGCATCTCTATGCCGTACCACGCGTCAGTCAAATCTCCGTGGCAGCAGCCCGACGTAAGACAGCCTATACGTCCAAGCGAGTGCGCCAAGGCTATTCCCGACACCGCGCAGTTGGCTATGGGGAAAAACGCGGGGGCAAGCTCTCGCTTGTCGCGGCGCAAAGTTCCAAGCCCAAAATACAGAGCCAAAAACACTGCCACACCGCCGATAAGACCTCCGTAAAAGGTAGCACCCGTGCTCTCGGTTATCTCAAACCTGCCAAGTGTCCCTATATTGTAAAACGCCTGAAAGAGCACCGCCGAGCCGTATCCCAGAACGACTGCCGCCACACCGCACATAATGGCAAAATTCTGTATACTTCTTTTTATTCTGTATTTATCCGCAAAATGACCGAAGAGGACAAAGCAAAGCACTATACCCAAGCACAAGAGTAGGTCGTATATTGTAAGTCCCAAAAACACGGGATATGGATACATAACGCGTCCTCCTTTACAAATTCAAGTATAGCCCTCCGTGGAGGGCTATCTGTACGGCGTTATTCGCCCTCATTCATTCTTCTCTCCTCAAATTCCTCTCGGGAGATGAGTATTTTTCTCGGTTTGTTGCCGTCGGGAGCGCTGACAAAGCCCATCTCTTCCATACGGTCGATTATCTTTGCCGCTCTACCGTAGCCGACCTCAAGCCTTCTCTGGAGCAAGGACGTGGATATCTTACCCGCGTCGATAGCAAGGTCTACCGCGTCCCAGAATTTAGCGTCCTCGTCACCCGAGCCGCCCGATACCGCTCCGCCGCCCGACCTTTCGGGCTCGTTGCCGCAGCGAGCCGCCTCGATATCTATGGACGTCTCGAATTCTTGGTCGTATATAACCCTCGGGTTGTTCTCTCTGACAAAGGTAGCCACTCTCTCGACCTCCTCGTCGCTGACGAACGTGCCCTGAACTCTCTGAGGCTTTTGCGCGCCGACAGGAGCGTAGAGCATATCTCCGCGACCGCAGAGCTTCTCAGCTCCGACGGTGTCAAGTATTGTCCTCGAGTCTATACCCGACATAACTGTAAATGCTATTCTTGAAGGGATATTTGCCTTGATAAGTCCCGTGATAACGTCAACAGAGGGACGCTGAGTACCGATTATCAGGTGTATTCCCGCGGCTCTCGCCTTCTGGGCAATACGCACGACCGCGGTCTCGACCTCCTCCTTAGCCGTCATCATAAGGTCTGCAAACTCGTCTATGATAATGACCATTCTGGGCATATATGGCTTGTCGGGGTCGTTTTTGGTTATCTCGTTGTAGCCCGTGATATTGCGGACTCCTACCTCCTCGATAAGCTCAAATCTCTTTTCCATCTCGTTGACCGCGGTATTGAGCGCGCCCGCCGCTTTCTTGGGGTCGCTTACTATACGGCAGCACAGATGGGGGATATCCTTATATACCTTGAACTCGACTTTTTTGGGGTCGATGAGCAGGAGCTTGACCTCGTGAGGCTTTGCGTGATAAAGGATACTCATAAGTATAGAGTTGATGCACACGGACTTACCCGAGCCCGTAGTACCCGCGACGAGCAGGTGAGGCATCTTCTCAATGTCGAATATGACGGGCTTACCCGAAACGTCTGCTCCAAGGCAGGCGGCTATGGGGCTCTTGTGTCCCGTAAATTCGGGGGATTCTATAAGGTTACGGAGCTTGACCGCGCTCTTGTTGTCGTTGGGCACCTCGATACCCACTGCCGCCTTGCCCGGTATGGGTGCTTCTATACGCACTCCCGATTTGGCAAGGGCCAAGGATATATCGTCTACGAGATTTGCTATCTGACGGACTCTGACACCCGCCTCGGGCTTTATCTCATACCGTGTTATAGTAGGGCCGCAGGAACAGGATATCTCCTTTACGTTTATGCGAAAATCCTGAAGCACCTCGCGAAGTATCTCGGCATTCTTCTCTATCTCCTGGGGGTCGTTTGAATAGCGAGAGCTTCCCATCTCAAGCAGGTCCGTCGAGGGAAATTTATACTCGGGAGGGGGCATCTTCACGGGAGGCTTGTCCCCTATAAAATACTCGTTCTCCTTCTTTTCGTTCTCCGCCTCAAACTGACGCGCGCTCTTTATTCCTTTGTCCTGAACGAGAGGCTTGAAGGTCGCGTCGTCCCCCTCCTCATCGGAGGATTCGTCGAATATCTCATTTGCCATATCCTCGATAACACTCGAGCCGCGCGCCTTACGGCTCTTATCGGCAGGATTTACGAACACAACGGTGCTGTCCTCGACCTCTTCGTCTCTCGGGAACACAAGGGCCGCACCCTCCTCGTCCACGTCGGTCTCGCCGTCATCGTCGTTTTCATCTCTCTTGAGCTTTATGGAATCAAAATGTTTTCTTTCATCACTTGAGAATGCGTTGAGTGTGAGCTTTTCGCCCGAATCGTCAGGCTCGTCAAAGCTCGGCAGATTTATAACGCAACCGCTCTCCTGTCCTTCGGCATCAGCACGTGCGTTTTTCGCCGCCTCCCTTTGAGCCTTTGCCGCTTCTCTTGCGGCCTCTCTCTCAAGCCTCTCCGCCTCGCGCAGAGCGGCTCTTTCAAGCTTTTCTTCCTCGCGTATCGCCGCTCTTTCAAGCTTTTCTTCCTCGCGTATCGCCGCGCGCTCGAGTCTCTCCTCCTCGCGCTTTTCCTTCTCCGTCTCTGCCTTTTCCTCGCGCTTTTCCTTGGCGAGCTCGGCATGCTCCGCCATCTTTGCTTTTACGATCTTCAATATGCGCGAAGCAACCTCAACGGGTGTCGTTCCAAGCAGGAACATAACCATAGGTATAAGTATCGCCACGAGCACGAATATACAACCGCCGATATTGAGTATCGCGGTGAGCGCATAGCTGAATATACCGCCCATAAAGCCGCCGCCTATCATCTGCGCGCCCTCCTCAAAGAGCTGAGGAACGTCACTTGAAAACGCCTCCACACCGTCACCCATGTGAGTGAAGACGTGTATGAGCGAGGACATAACTATCGCGGTTATTATCGCTATTACCGAATTTATAGCCACAAATTCTCTGCGGTTATAATTCTTCCAGAATATAACGAAGCAGAAAAGTATCACGGGTATGGCATACGCAGACGGGCCGAATATGCCGAAAAGCACCTGACATATCCAGAATCCAACCACGCCGAGCGCGTGCTCGCTCTCGTCTCCTCCCGCAAGCTTGTTGTGAGGATTGCAAATAGCGTTGCTAATAAAGCAGAGCAATAAAAACAACGCGATAACGGCGAAAATATAGGGTAGAAAATGGTAGGCAAAGGAGCGCCTTCCCTTTTTGTCATTTTTCGCACTGTCCCGGTTCTCCTTTGAGTTGTTCTGATTTTTCTTTTTGGTCTTATCTTCCACCATTTTGACTCCATTCCGCCGCCCATGGCGGCACAGATATTGTTGATGAATTTTGCTAAGCAAAATTCTCGCGTGAACAAGTTGATTTCCTGTTTATGTAAAAATAATTCGCGTTTTTATCATTATGTGAGTACCGAAATACATTTTTTGAAAATTTCGGGGCAAACTTAAAATACGCAAAAACCGTTATTCGCACAATCATATAGTATTATAACATATATATCTTAATTTGTAAAGAGATTTCGACGTGGTTTTTGCAATTTTCCCAAAGGAGAGGGCAAAAAAATGGCTCAAAAAACTAAAAATATATTTTTAGCGGTAACGGCGGCTATATCGGGGTTTTTGAACTCACTGATAGGCGCGGGAGGGGGCATACTTCTCTCGCTCACCCTGTCCCGATTTTTCTCGGACAAGTTCCCCGACAAGCGTGACGTCTACGTAAACTCGCAGGCATCTATGATACCCGGCTGCGCTCTGTCCTGCCTGCTTTATTCCTCACGCGGAATGCTTGATACGGCAGGCTTTGCGCTCTTTGCCATACCCGCCGCGGTGGGAGGAGCTATCGGCAGCCTCCTTCTCTCAAAAATAAAAAGCAACTGGATTCAAATAATTTTCGCGGCTCTGGTTATATGGTCGGGCGCGAGAATGATGTTCGGATAGGAGATAGCTATGCTTGACGGTATATCAAAGGTCTGGAGCGCGTTGGTATCGCTTGTCATCGCGATACTCTCAGGACTCGGAGTGGGTAGCGGAGGCTTGCTTATGATATGGTTGACTGTATTCGAGGGGCTCGGCGTTGACAGTGCTCGGGGGCTCAATCTGCTTTTCTTTGTTTTTTCCGCGAGCGCGGCACTTGTCTTTCATCTTTTGCGCCGCAGGCTCAATTTGCGGATGGTGGCGGTGTTGGCAATCTTTGCCTGTATTGGAACTCTTGTGGGAACTTACGTTGGAGCGGTGATAAATCCCGTTTTGGTGCGTAGGATATTTGGAGGAATGCTTATATTTTCGGGAAGCTATACCTTGATTTCGAGGTTAAGAGGAGTAGGGCGAAAAAGCGATGTCACTTTGTCTCAAAAGTGACCAAGGTCAAAGTCACTACATTATATTATAAAAAACAAAAAATTTCAAAAAATTCCCTCAAACCTCTTTACAAATTCAATTCTTTGTGTTATAATATATCCTGCATAACGGCGGCACGGCTGCTCGGAATTATCTGATGCGATTAAAAACGGGGCTTTCTCTCGGATTTTCCCCCGAAAAACCGACCTTCCCCGCGCACTTTCACCACCCCGACTGCGGTGTGGACCGTGATTGCAAAATAATTTTTATTTTCGAAAGGTGAATACGAAAATGACAGCACAAGAAAAACAGGCAATTATCGAACAGTATGCAACTCACGAGGGTGACACAGGTTCTCCCGAGGTACAGATAGCTATCCTTACCTACAGAATAGCTAACCTTACCGAGCACCTTAAGGGCAACCACAAGGACAACCACAGCCGTCGCGGCCTTTTCAAGATGGTTGGTCACAGAAGAAATCTTCTCAACTATCTCCAGAAGGTAGACATCAACAGATACAGAGCTATCGTTGAAAAGCTCGGCTTGAGAAAGTAATACTGTATAGGAAACGGAGTGGTACGGCTATCCCTGTCACTCCGCTTCTTCCTGCTTAAAGCTATTTGTTTTAGGCAAAAACGGCAAATATACAAGGATTTTTGCGGGGGAAAATTCCTTGAATTTGCGGTTTTTGGTCAAAAAAAGTCACTGTCACACGAGGGATTTAGAACTTAAATATGATCCCGAGGAATACTCATTATCAAGGTGCCGCGGACAAGCTCTCCGCGCCGCCTCGGACGCGTATTTAAGTGCTAAAGCTCCGTGTGAAAATATAAAATTCAAAAACGGAGGATCAAAAAATGTCCACAACTATTATCAGTTCAAAGATGGAATTCAAAAACTTCAAGACCTTCAAGTACACGCTTGCGGGCCGTCCCCTCGTTATAGAGACGGGTAAGATGGCGGGTCTTGCAAACGGCTCGGTTCTCGTAAGATACGGCGAGACCGCAGTCCTCTGCTGCGCGACGGCTTCCGAAAAGCCCCGTGACGGCATAGATTTTCTTCCCCTCTCCGTCGATTTTGATGAGAGAATGTACGCCGCAGGAAAGATTCCCGGCGGTTACCTCAAGCGCGAGGGTAAGCCCTCTGAAAAAGCAGTGCTTACAAGCCGCGTTATCGACCGTCCTATCAGACCCTTGTTCCCCAAGGATCTCCGTAACGACGTTGCCCTCACCCTCACGGTTATGTCGGTAGATCCCGACTGCGCTCCCGAGGTTGCGGCAATGATAGGCGCGTCCACCGCTCTCGCTATATCCGACATTCCGTGGAACGGCCCTATCGGCGGCGTTCACGTAGGTCTTATTGACGGCGAGTACATCATCAACCCCACCACAGAGCAGCAGAAGATCAGCGATCTCCAGCTCACCGTGGCTTCCTCCAAGGAAAAGGTGGTTATGATCGAGGCAGGCGCTAACGAGGTAGACGATAAGGTAATGTACGACGCTATCATGCTCGCGCACAAGGAGATCGGCGAGCTTCTCGACTTCATCGGCGCTATCGTTGACGAGATCGGTAAGCCCAAGTTCGAGTACCCCTCCTGCGAGCTTGACCACGATATGTTTGACAAGATATTTGCATTCTGCGAGGCAGACGTTATGAACGCCCTCGATACAGACGACAAGAATATT
>CAJGCF010000015.1 GCA_904501865.1 uncultured Clostridia bacterium | reverse complement strand
ACGTTACTATTCGCCTGATATGCGACGTTTCATCAACGCGGATATCATAGCAGGCTCTATCTCCAATGCAGTAACCCTCAACAGATTCGCCTACGCTAACGGGAACCCCGTTTCAAACATTGACCCCTTTGGATTAATGGTAGCAGATTTTCTCGATGATGACGGAGATGAGGGGCTCGAAGATAACGATTCCGGAATGGCCGGTGGCGGTGGCGGTGGAGCGTCAACCGAAACTGTAAGCAGTTCACGCTTAAATGATTCCTCTAATGTTTCGATTGAAAAACCATCTTCGACATTCAGACCTGCATTGGTTAGAGACGTCGGAGAATACAGTTATGATTTGGCTATTTATGTTTCCGACACTGTTTGGGCTGAAGGTGGGTTGCCTGTTGTTGGGCACACTAGGATATATTTTAGAAGATCTGATGGGCAATGGAGCCGTACAGAATTCGCTGGAAGCATCAAAGAAGGTAAATCTTCTGCCAGAGTTGTGTATGATGACATAGATGTTATTCCTGAAGGATACAATATTGAAACAAGAGAAATTGTTGAAGTTCCGGGAATTAATAGTGTTGCATTAATAGGCAATTTCGATGAGAGCGTTGAACTTGCAAAAAAATATGCTAATAACAAATTGTCTTTCGGAGAGTATAGTTTAATGGATAACAATTGCTCTGATTACACCGATAAAATTTTAAGTGTTGCAAGCGTGGATGGCAATCATTTGAAAAAACTTTTGAAAAGTGAGAGTGATATATCAATTCCGGTTGTACGCGTAAAACAAGCTGAAATAGCCCAAAATTTTGATAGAAAAGTCAATGATGTCAGAACATTTTTTGAAAATTTTGGAGCTAAAATTAGAAAATCTTGGACTGATTTAATTCCATGATTTAAAAACTGATATACGGAGTTAAACATGCACAAACGAATATTTGTAGTATTAATTTTGATATTGTCTATGTAGTCTATATTCTCGCCATTCTTCCTTGGTCTGCCGGAGCTGAATTGACGATGATCCACAAGAACATCTTTTCCTTGCTTTGATTTGTATATCCAATTTTGAATTGTCTTTTTGGATATTCCATATTCTTCGCTTAATGCTGTCGTTGGAACGTATTCTTCAAAATAATTCCTTAAAATTTCTTCTTTGATTTCTTTTGTGTAGTTCTTAAACTTTTGTCCTTTTGTAAACATAGCAAAAACCTCCTATGGTACCATTATACCATAAGAGGTTTTATCTTTTTTCTTTTTTGTGAACTAAATGGGGTTCACTTCAATGGCTTCCGTTTTTTATTTATATCACTTTAGTTACCGCAACCGCATTTGCCGCCGCCCGTTCTTTCGTGTAAAGACGACGGTGTTACTGAACAGCCGAATTCAGCCGTCGGAAACGCCATTGAGCGAAAAACGCTGCAGGGGTCATCGTTGGAGGGAGATACACATTCCTTGTCGGGAATGATATATTCGGTGGCAGATATTACGTACTGCGCGGACCTTACTATTCTTACCACAGAGAAAATTCCTATGGAAACGGCTAGATATCTTCCCTCGTCGTCATCATCGTAATAAAGATTGCCGTTAAGTCCGTTGGCAACGGTCTCGGGAACATCACAAGCACAGCAACAGCAGCAGCACTCGTGCTTATCCTCGAAGATGTTAACTCCCAAAACGATAGGGTCTACGACTTCTACTACCGCGGTGGGAACGTTGATCTCTCTGTTGCAGGGCGAAGCGCATCCGCAGAAATCCGAGATGTCGCCTGTGCTGCGGAATACGTTGGAATTGCAGTCGCCTCCGTAAAGTATAACCTTCTTTTCAAGGACCGCAACACCATCAAATTCCTGTGATCTTCCGTTACCTATGCATGCCTCGAAAACGAGCTTGACGTAAAATCTGATGTTTACGGTGTAGAATCCTCTGTTAAATTGGACGGGATCAAGAGAAATACTTGTTTGCTTGATGTAGGCGCTCTTTACCCTTACAGCGCTGGTATGCTCAACTATCTCCTTGCCGCAATCCGTCAAAAAAATTTTTACATGTTCAAAACAGTCACGATCTCTGCATGAGTCAAGTATCCTGTTAGCTTCTATACATACAGTTTCCTTGCCTATGCCGGGGCCGCATGAAAATCTGTTATCTTGCATAATAAATCCCCCTATATGTTGGTATAATAGAAAGCATATCAGCTTTCTCAATATCATTCTATGTCGAACCGTGGCTTATGTTACACTATAAAAGCGAATAATATGGCAATACGTAAAAAACACCGATTGACGATACATTTATGTCGTCAATCGGTGTTTTTTGTCTTATGAGTCACCTCTTATTTTTTTGACATACTTGCCCTTCAAAAACTTGAGGTCTGCTAAATAATCTATTGCTTTGTCTATCCTGCATAGC
Organism: uncultured Clostridia bacterium; assembly: GCA_904501865.1. Taxonomy (GTDB): domain Bacteria; phylum Bacillota; class Clostridia; order Oscillospirales; family CAG-272; genus SVTX01. The sequence continues at coordinate 20,860 of CAJGCF010000015.1, read as the reverse complement.
TTGAAAATATATATTCTCGCAAGAGAAATAAGTGAGCACGCAAGGAATATCGCAAGCGTTGCCAGAATAACGGCCCCCACCATTTTAAACGGCGTGTAATCAGCGAATTTATTGAATTGCTTCCAAAAATCAGTGTGATACCAAAATGCCGCGCCTACGTGAAGAATGAATACGCCGAAGGTTGCTTTTCCAAGATTTGATATTATGGCAGTTATCACCTTTCCCTTTATCCTTATCTGCATAAAGAACAAGAGAAGCGCGACCGCCATTATTACCATACAGGGAGATATGTAGCTTATAAGATTTCCCCTGCCCTTGTAAAGCTCGGAATCCTTTTCTATCAATCCCTCTACAAATTGCTCCTCTATATTGAGCTTGTAGCGAAGTGCAACGAATGCCGCTATGAAGAACGTAGGCAACGTAACGAACCATTTTGCCCAACGGGGTGCTCCGTGAATGCGAAAATACGATCCTATAATGTAAAGGCATATAAGCCAAAGCGCAGAGTATCCGCTTCCGAGAACATAGTTGTCTTTTCCAACTATCAATCGGAATATTATAGGAAACATCAGCGAGAACATAATAGTTACGTGCTGATATTTTTTAAGCGACAGTATTCCCTTGTTCAATATAGGAATAAGCGGGAACATAAAGAAATAAGCGCAGAAATACCAGAACGCTCTTTTTGTAAGCGGGAAAAATGCTCTTAGCCAATATTCAGTCGTGACCTCTGCTCCGGGCACCAAAAACGCCATAACGGCGGTAAGCCCAACGTTTAAAATCACCACCTCAAGCCAAAGATTTATCATTCTGCGGAATTTAAAGTTGGATTTTACGTTAGCATATCCCGAAATCAGTGCGTAACAGTTCACAGAGCAATATGCGCACACCTCTAAAAACCACGCGATCTTGTAATTATCACTCAAAAAATCACAGTGAGAGTACACTCCTCCGTGTCCAAGCACGTGAAGCATCACGACAAGGATCATTGAGACAACACGGAAAAGCTCAACACCCATATTTCTGCCCTCCTTGACAACTGTGGTCGAGGATATTGCGGATTTATTTATTTGTTTTTTGCTCATAGAGTAACTCCGATCTTAGAAATCAATAAAATGTTGCAACTTCCTTCTCGGGCTTATCTGTATAAGCTCCGAAATCGGCATAAATGACAGGGCCGGGACGTCCGTACAGTTTGTTCTTTTCTATCTTTATGTTTCCCTGAACATTTATCCAATCGCGAGTTTTATATGCAACCGAGGACTTAAATTTACAAACGAGTCCTTCGTACGAAATGTCTTCTACACAACAAGTCATTACGTGTCTGCCTATCACGAGTGCATCCTTGCCAAGCTTGATATCTCTTGCGACGATTCCCTTGAACTTGACGGTCTTGCCGTCGTATTTAGCAGTTTCCTCGCTGAGATCTCTGTACCATATAGCATAGTCCTCGTCATCTATTTCAATAACGGGTGCGTCTATATCAAAAGGCAGAGGATCTTCTATCTCGTCATATTCTATATGTCCGTCGGGATAATCGTAGGTAATGGTGGCGCGTCTGGAAATGCCGCGGACTATCTTATGGACCTCGTCTTTGTCGATGTTGTCGGGAGTTCTGTTAAGAACTATCATCTCACACGACATCAGCTTGTCCACCATAAGACTTCTCATATTCTGATTGTAGGTAAAGAAGGTGTTGGCATCTGCAAACATCATGTTTTGGAATATAAACCAATCCGTAGGCAAATTCTGATAGAGAGTTCCGAGCTGCCACATTCCATTGTACTCGATAATAACACGGTCTATCTTGTGTCCCCCATGACATTCCTCAAGCTTTTGAGGAGTAATGTCAGATTCCGAATCCAACGTAGCAAGATATACGTTCTTGCCGCTGAATGTGGACAAGTCAAGCTCCTCTATACCTTCTTCACACAAAATAATTAATGTCTTTTCACCCGTATTGAATCTCTCATCACACATAGATTCTTGAATAATATGAGTTTTTCCTCCCTCAAGAAAGCCTGTAAAAAGATATACGGGAATATCAGGTGTCTGCATATATAAAATCGCCTTTCGATTGAATTATTTAAATTCTACGCCCAATTCCTCGGAGATTACCTCCTTATTGAGCCCTGAGCCTATAACGCAAAGTCTGCCGATAACTCCGGCGGAGCCATATCTGATATCGGGCTCTCCGGGAATATAATCAAAGTGTATCCAACGTCCATCATCAGATTCTATGATTCCCTTTGCTCGAAGGATCATTCCGTACTTTTCCTGATCCGTGAAGCTTTGAAGGAGTGTTCTCAAGTTGTCTGCGTTGAATTTTTTGATTGTTTCCGCTCCAAAGCTTACAAATACCTCGTCGGCATGGTGATGATGGTGATGGTGGTGATGATCATGTCCGTCACCGTGGTGATGCCCACAAGAGCAAATGCCTTCCTCGTTGTATTCGTGATGGTGATGGTGCTCATGCTCATGGTGATGCTCGTGGCAGTGGCACTCCTCATCATGCTCGTGGTGATGATCATGGCAGTGGCACTCCTCATCATGCTCGTGATGATGCTCGTGCTCAAGCTTTTCAAGCTCCGCCTCGATAGTAGACTTGCGCTCCATAGCCTCGAGCAGCTGCTCACCAGAAAGCTGCTCCCACGGTGTCGTGACGATTACAGCAGACTCGTTGTGACTCTTAAGAAGCTCCACGCACTCGCTTATTTTCTGTTCGGACAAGTTTCCCGTATGACTAAGCACTATGCACCCTGCATTTTCAACCTGGTCATTAAAGAACTCTCCGAAATTCTTCATATGCATCTTACATTTTTTTGCATCTACGACGGTAGTAAATCCATTGAGCACAGCACCTTGAGTGTCCGCGCTTCTTACCGCCTTTATAACGTCGGAAAGCTTACCTACACCCGAAGGCTCAATAAGTATTCTATCAGGTGTATACTCGTTTATCACCTTTTGAAGAGCCGCAGCAAAATCTCCCACCAAGGAGCAGCATATACAGCCCGAATTCATCTCGTTTATCTTGATTCCCGCCTCTGCAAGAAATCCACCGTCAATTCCTATCTCACCAAATTCATTTTCGATAAGCACAAGCTTCTCTCCTTTGTAAGCCTCTTCGATGAGCTTTTTTATGAGAGTTGTTTTACCTGCGCCCAAAAAGCCTGAAAAAATATCGATCTTTGTCATCTTTATCTCCATTCCGCCGCCCCAGCGGCACAAATATTACTTGTGAATTTGCCACAATGCAAAATTCGCACACAAAAAAGCATGTTGCCATATACAACAATACAAATAAATTATAAACCTTATGCTCTGAAAAGTCAATCAAAAAATAAAATTTATTTTACTCCCGTAGATCCAAACCCACCGCTTCCACGAGCCGTATCGTCAAGCTCGTCCTTAAGAGCAAAGTCTGCAGCATAGTAGGGGACAAATACCATTTGCGCAACACGGTCTCCGTGTTCTACGGTTTGAGGAACATTACCTTGATTATAGAGCGCTACCATGACCTCTCCACGATAATCGCTATCAATAACACCAACCTTATTGGCAGGAGCAAGTCCGCGCTTGGTAGCCATACCGCTACGCGCAAAGTTAAGACCTACAAATCCCTCGGGAATCGCAAAAGCAAGACCCGTGTGTATGAGCTTTGTCTCACCGGGAGCGATTGTTACAGGCTCGTCAAGAAGCGCGTAAATATCCGCACCTGCAGAAAACTCTGTACCGTAAGTTGGGATTATAGCATTTTCGTGAAGCTTTTTGATGTCAACCTTGATTTTCATATAAGACCTCTCGTCAAAATTATCGTCATTACCTACATTTTACCAAAAAATAATGACTAAATAATTAACGAACTCAATTATAAATAATATTTGCATACTTTTTTACAAGTGGCAATATTATTTAATATCAAAAGTCCTTATAAGTCCGTCGAATTTGCTTGTTTTGGCATACAAAAGCTTACATTTGAAAGAACGGGGTTGACAAAAATTGCTTTTTGGTGTAAAATATAACTTGAAGTGGACTTTTGGGGAGAGGAGGCGATCGTAAGATGAATAACAAAATATCTCTCGGCTTTGAGTACGACATAATTAAAAACGGAGCAGTTATTCTCCGTTCGATCGGCTCTTGCGAGGATAAGGACATCGTAATACCCGAGTTTATTGACGGCAAAACAGTCGTAGGTATTGGAGACGGCGCATTTTCTCGTTCCGATATAAAAAGCGTTGTTTTGCCTTATTCATTATCTATTATTGGAAGGAATGCATTTGCCTTTTGCGTAAAGCTTGAATGCATCAGCGCTTTTGGTGTTTCAGAGATAGGCGACAGAGCCTTTATGGGCTGTGATGCCCTCACCGATATAGGTTTAAGCTCTAAAATCAAAAAAATCGGAGATAAATGCTTTGCCTACTGTCCAAGCCTTACCACAGCGCATCTTCCCGACAGCATTTTGGAAATAGGCCACTCTGCTTTCGAGGGTTGTCACAATCTTATATACGCTTCCCTGCCTCAAGGCATCAAAATCATAGAGAGCGGAACCTTTTATGCCTGCGAAAATCTTAGTCGGGTTGTAGTGCCCGAGCATCTTGAATATATTGACGAATATGCCTTTGCGTATTGCATATCTCTCACAGACATAACTGTTCCAAAGGCTACCGTGGTCAATCGCGACGCGTTTTTTGAGTGCGGTCAAAGAAATGCTTCCTGACAACATATAAAAAATCCCCCCCGACCGAAATGGTCGGGGGGGGTTTGTGTCAGAAGAAGCTCAACTGATCTGTTTCATTAAGCCCTTCAAGTACCTTGTTCTTCCTAAGTACCTCGATAACGGACTTGGATAACTTTGCTCGTATCTGCAAATCCTCCACCGAGAAGAATGGCTCTTCGTCTCTCGCAGCAACGATATTTGCCGCAGCATTCTCACCCAGTCCCGAGAGTGCCGAGAAAGGCATTCTTATTGCTCCGTTTTCGGGAACAAATGCAGAAGCATCGGATTTCAAAATATTGATCGGCAGGAACTTAATTCCGCGCGCCATAGCCTCATTGATAAGCAACAATGTAGGGATACTCTGCTGCTCTTTTGGGGTCGCTTCCTTGCCAAGCTTTTCTATTTCCTGAATAGTAGCTTTCACGCGTGATTTGCCGCCCATTACTATTTCGGCATCAAATCCACCCGGAGCCACAGTAAACATCGAGCAATAGAACGCCAGCGGTATATGCACCTTGTACCAGCCAAGACGTATGGCCGACATAACGTACGCTGCCGCATGAGCTTTCGGGAACATATACTTTATCTTTTTACAGGAATCCATATACCATTCGGGAACGTTTGCCGCCCTCATAGCATCCTCAAATTCGGGAGTAAGTCCTTTACCCTTTCGCACCGCCTCCATTATCTTGAATGAAAGCGACTTTTCAACTCCGTATCCGATAAGGTCATTCATTATATTGTCTCGACATCCGATAACGTGAGAAATATCACAGATTCCGTTTTTGATAAGCTCCTGAGCATTTCCAAGCCATACGTCCGTACCGTGAGACAGTCCTGATATCTGCAAAAGGTCCGCGAAGGATTTTGGCTTTGCTTCCTCCACCATTCCAATAACGAATTTCGTTCCAAATTCGGGAAGACCGTATGTGCCTACAGTAGAACCTATATCCTCGGGAGAAACTCCGAGAGGCTTAGTTGACTCGAAAAGCTCATACACCGCAGGATCGTTCATAGGAACGTCCATAACGCTTGTGTTGGAATACTTTTCAAGATACTTGTATTTTGTAGGAATATCGTGTCCGAGCTCGTCAAGCTTGAGAAGCGTGTCGTGCAGATACTCGAACGTGAAGTGCGTGGTTACTATATCCGACGTAGGATCATCCGCGGGATGCTGCACGGGACAGAAATCGTATATTTCATATTGCTTGGGAACAACGACTATTCCACCTGGGTGCTGACCCGTAGAGCGCTTTACACCTACACAGTTGGACACTATTCGATTGACCTCGGCACGGGGCAGGCTTATTCCCTTTTCCTCAAGATATTTCATAACGTAACCGTAGGCAGTTTTATCGGCAAGTGTGCCCACCGTACCTGCGCGGAAAACGTTCTCTGCTCCAAAGAGCTCCTCAGTGTACTTATGCACCTTCCCCTGTACTTCGCCCGAAAAGTTGAGGTCGATATCGGGGGACTTGTCACCGTGGAATCCAAGGAAGGTCTCAAACGGGATATGATGTCCGTCGGCTTTCAACTTTGTGCCACACCTAGGGCAGTTTTTATCAGGAAGGTCAAAGCCAGATCCCACCTTGTCAGGATTGGAAAAATCATTGTACTGACAGTTCGGGCACCAATAATGAGGCGGCAGTGGGTTGACCTCGGATATTCCAGCCATTGACGCGACAAACGACGAACCTACCGAGCCCCTCGAGCCTACAAGATATCCCTGCTTCTCACTGTACCATACGAGCTTTTGAGCGATCATATACAATACAGCAAATCCATTATTGATTATGGAAGTAAGCTCCTTATCAAGTCTGGTAGCAACAAGCTCGGGAAGCGGATCTCCGTACATTGATTTTGCTCTGTCATAGCATATCCGTGTCAGATCCTCCTCCGCGCCCTCCATATCGGGTGTAAACGTGCCCTTAGGAAAAGGACGAATATCGTCATCTATCATATCGTTGATAAGATTGGTATTCTTGACTACAACCTCGTATGCTTTTTCCTCGCCGAGATAAGCAAATTCCTCAAGCATCTCCTCGGTCGTACGGTAATAAATGCGAGAATCCTTATCGAAATCCTTAAATTTCTGACCTGCGAGCAATATCTTTCGGTACAGCTCGTCCTCATCGTTAAGGAAATGGGCGTCACACGTAGCCACAACGGGCTTATTATATCTCTCTCCAAGCTCAACTATCCTACGGTTGAGATTACGCAAATCCTCGTCATCACGAGCCTTTTCCTCCGCTACCAAAAATCTGTTGTTGGAAATGGGCTGTATCTCAAGGTAATCGTAGAAATTGACTATTTCCTCTATCTCTGCCTCAGGCTTATTCTCAAGAATAGCCGTAAAAAGCTCACCCGCCTCACACGCAGAGCCGATAATCAGTCCCTCACGGTGCTTTTCAAGCTCGGTTTTTGGTACTCTCGGGTGTCTCTTGTAATATTTCAAAAATCCATACGAAATAAGCTTATAGAGATTTTTAAGACCTATTTTGTTCTTGACTAAAATTATCTGGTGATATGGCTTGAGGTTTAAGGGGTTGGAATTAACACTCATATCCCTCTTGAGCTGATCGAAGCTCTTTATGTCCTGATCCTTCATCTTTTGCAGCATCTTAAAATAGATTGCCGCAAGCATAGCCGCATCATCACAGGCTCTATGGTGATTAAAATCACCGAGCTTATAATATTCAGCAAGAGAATCCAGCTTGTGCTTCTTAAGCTCTGGATTTAAAAATCTTGAGAGCGCAACTGTATCAAGGTATGGGTTTGTAAACTCCATCCCACACTCTTTAGCGGCATATCTGATAAAGCCTGTATCAAAGTCCGCATTATGCGCTACGAGAAGTTTCTTTTTTCCTCCCACAAAATCAAAAAACATTGTGAGGGCTTCCTCGGTCTTGGGCGCGTCCGCAACCATTTCATCGGTAATAGACGTTAGCTCTACTATCTCCGCAGGAATCGGAACCTCGGGATTCACAAAGGTATTGAAGGTATCAATTATTTCACCGTTTCTGACCTTTACCGCACCTATTTCGGTTATCTTGCAATTCTGAACGGAAAGTCCAGTGGTCTCAATGTCAAAGACGATAGTCTCGGCATCAAGATCCTCGTTATATGCCCCGTATATCGCTCCCGCGGTATCGTTGACAAAATAAGCCTCAAGTCCGTATATTACCTTCTGCCCTATTTTCTCGGACGCGAGCATAGCCTCCTGGTAACCCTGCGCGGTTCCGTGATCGGTAATAGCGACCGCGGGATGTCCCCACGCCTTTGCCTGCTTTACCGCAACATCGGGCGGTATGAGAGCATCCATATGCGACATGTTAGTGTGAAGATGAAGCTCTACTCTTTTTACGGGCGCATTATCTTCTCTTGCTATTCTTTTTACTTTGGCAATATTGCTAAAATAAAATTGCAGCTCTGTGCCCTCTGTCCTATCCTTGCGCAGCTCTTTCTTTGTGTATCCCTTGATAGCTATCACAGCTCCGTTTTTAACGTTAGCCGAAATGATATCAAAATCCTCCATAGTGGCAAAGCACTTGACCTCAATAGATGAGGATTGATCCGTTATGGAAAAAGAAACGTTCATCTTCTCACCCGAGCGGCTCGACTCTGCCGTATATCCAAATACCGTACCTACTATGACGATATTTCTTTGCGGCTCGGTTATAGACGAGATAGCTACGGGCGCAATAACGAAGGGATCTCCAAAAATGTAGTCGGGGGAAGCAACGTCGAACGAGGCGTGTCCTATACGGCAGATTCCGTTATCTGTCTCCGCGACCGAATTTTCATCAAACAGAGTTGTCTTTCTCGGTAATACAGTCTCCTCCGCGACATCAGATGTGCGTTGAGCTACCCTTGACTGATAGTTTCTTGCCTCCTCAGCCAATTTCTTGTCAAACTCCTCTTGCTTTTGAGCAAGTGAATTATTACTTGCCAAAAAGAGCTCATCACTTGTATGTATAATGTTTACTTTGATATTTATGTTGAACTCGGACAGAATTATAGCCTGCATTACATCGGGTGTCCTCGCATCATACAACAGAGACACACCATTCTCCTCAAATGGAAGCTCAAGAGTCAAGGTTCTGCTATCGAGTCTGAATCTGTATTTATTGAAAAATCCCCTTGCAACTATGCCTACAGTTTCAGTCTCCTTTAAGAGCTCGGGAATATAGTCCCCGTCAAACATCTCTGCGGGATAATGCGGCATTATCTTTACAAGGTTCAATTCATACGCCTTGCATATTGCCAACTCGATAGCATACAGATCATCCTTTTTGACAAGATTGGGAAAGCTTACGCTTGCCTGGATCATTCTGTTTACTTTGTCTGCCTGTATTTTTATATCTTGAGCCTTGTCAAGTATCTCGGCTTGCTGTGGAGTCGGCTTGTATCTTTCAAAAATTTGTAAAAAAGTCTTAGCCATTATTTAAGATCTTTTGTCCTTTATTTTATTTATTTCTTTTATCAGAGTGTGAATTATTTCGCCTTCCTTGATCTTTCCCATAGCTTGTCCGTGGGAAAACAGAAGCGCCTCTCCTGCTCCGCCCGCGATTCCTATATCCGCCTCGTGAGCTTCCCCAGGGCCGTTTACTATACAACCCATTAGAGCCACCGTTATAGGCAGATCCGACAATCCCTCCGCGGCTACCGCCTCTTTAAACCTTTGACTGAGGGATATGAGGTCTATTCGAGTGCGTCCACAGGTAGGACAGCTTACCACATTCATTCCACATTGACCCTCAATATTAAGAGCGTTCAAAAGCTCTTTCGCAGCAGCGACCTCCTTTACGGGATCTGCCGTCAAAGATATGCGTAAGGTGTCTCCTATACCGTCACAGAGCAACGAGCCTACACCGATAGCACTCTTTATGCTTCCGCTTTTTTCATCGCCCGCCTCGGTCACACCTATATGTATAGGATAGTCACAACGCTCGGCTACAAGTCGGTTGGCACGTATCATTGATGCAACATCCGAGGACTTGATAGATATAGCGGTATCGTAAAAATCATACTTTTCAAGAATTGCCGTATGATACATCGCGCTTTCACACAACGCCTCGGGTGTGGGCGCGCCGTATTTGCCAAGAATATGCTTCTCGACAGAGCCGCTATTTACTCCGACTCTTATGGGAATATGCCTTGCCTTGCAAGCATTTACTACCGCGCGCACTCTATCCTCGTCCCCTATATTTCCGGGATTTATGCGTATTTTGTCAACTCCGTACTCTGCAGCCTTGAGTGCGGCACGGTAATCAAAGTGTATATCCGCCACGATTGGCGTATTGATGCCGCTTTCTTTTATTGTTCGCACAGTTTCCGCCGCACTCTCGTCAGGAACGGTTATTCTAACGATATCACAGCCGGATGACGACAGCTTTTTTATTTGCTCAAGAGTAGCAAGAGAATCGCGGGTATCGGTGTTGGTCATAGATTGAATAGCAATCTTGTTTTCCCCACCGATCTTTATATTTCCGACAGAGATCTCTCTCGTCTTGCGTCTGATATCGTTATATACCATATAATAATCCCTCTGTTTTAAGATTTTAAATACTTTAAAATTCAATTTAAAAAAGGCTGAATATATCCTTCATGGTTACGAACAGCATAAGTGCCATAAGAAGCATTATACCTACGGTGTTTATAGCCTGCTCAACCTCTCTCTTGACGGGCTTTCTGAAAACACCCTCAATTATCAAGAATATGAGTCTGCCTCCGTCAAGTGCGGGGAAAGGCAAAAGGTTGAACACTCCGAGATTCATAGTTATAAGCGTAAACAGATACAATAAGGAATCTGCGCCACTTTTTGTAGCCTCTCCTACCGCGCCCGCCATTCCAACGGGTCCAGATACCGCGTCAGCTCCGTATCTTCCTCTGACTAAGTCAACAAGGCTATCTGTGATAACCTTTACCGTAGAGAATGACCGAAACACAGAATGCTTGATTATGGTGCCAAAATCCGCCTTCTCGGCTTGCATAATGAAGTCGTAATTACCAAAAACCACTCCGCTACTTTCTTCCGTCGGAAAAACAACGTCATTGAGTACGATCTCCTCGCCATTCCTTATGACTACCAGATCTATGGGCTCGTATCCGTTGTTCATTATCTCGTAAACAAGCTCATTTCCGGTATGAACCCTGACTCCGTCTACCTTTATAACGGTATCTCCTGCCATGAGCGGAGATTGGCAAGTGTTGGAGATGGAATTCTCTTGAAAATCGTATATCGTATTGGATGCGAGGTATCCGTCCTGTGCGCTCTCGATTCCAACGAGAGAAAACATACATATAATGCCTAAAAGTATGTTCATAACCGCGCCTGCTATTGTGATGATAAACCTCTGCCAGACGGGCTTGTTGCAAAATGCGTTGACGTCGGTAGAGGCCTCGTCCTCCCCCGCCATGCTCACATATCCTCCTATCGGAAACGCCCTTATACTGAAAACGGTTTTCTGTTGTTCCTCAGAACTTGAATCAATAGCATCGGTCTGCTCTATCGGTGCAGACGTTTCATCACTGTGAAAGCTATCGGCAAACTCAATCTGCTTTTTCTTCTTTTTCTTGGTGGTAAACAAGGCAGGGCCCATACCAATTGAAAACTCGAACACGGTAACGCGAAAAAGCTTGGCAAAAAGGAAATGGCCAAGCTCGTGTATCACAACCATAATGCTAAGAAGAAGAAGTGTTAACAACAGGTATAAAATCGTATTCATAAATCTCCGCTACGTCTTATACGACGTTTAATTGTTTTATTTCGAAATATATTGCAAAGCAATTCTTCTTGCGTCCGCAGACACGCGAAGAATATCATCAAGCTCGTGTACAGAAGAAACGCCCGCAAGCTCGTCTACCGTCCTGCATACCACCTCTGCTATGTTACAAAAGCTGATTTTCTTTTGTAGGAAAGCGGCTACCGCCTCCTCGTTTGCCGCATTCAAAACGGCGGGAAGCGCCCCTCCCTTGTCAATGACCTCAAACGCCTTGCTAAGCAGAACAAATGTGTCCATATCAGGTTTTGCAAAGGTCAGCTTTCCTACAGAAAACAAGTCAAGCTCCTCGGTAGTCGCACATGTTCTTTGCGGGTGGGACAGCGCATACTGGACGCAGTGCCGCATATCAGGTACTGACATCTGCGCTATTACGCTGTTATCAATATATTCAACTGCCGAATGTATTATACTTTCCCGATGTACGACGACCTTTATTTGCTTCGGGCTTACGCCAAACAGATGCACCGCTTCAATGACCTCAAATCCCTTGTTCATAAGAGTTGCGCTGTCGACCGTGATCTTTGCACCCATATTCCAAGTGGGATGCGCCAGAGTTTTTTCAAGCGTCACATCTTCAAGCATCTGCTTGCTATATCCAAAAAACGGGCCACCCGATGCCGTCAAAATAATATTTTTTATCTCTTTTTTATTGCCGCTTCGCAAACATTGGTATATCGCACAATGTTCACTGTCAACGGGCAATATTTCGTGTCCGCTCTCCTTTGCGGCACGCATAACTATCTCTCCGCCAACCACCAGGGATTCCTTATTTGCCAATGCAAGCTTTTTCCCCGCCTCAAGCGTGGCCATAGTTGGCTTAAGACCGGCCTCACCCAAAATAGAGTTCTCAACGACCTGCCCCAAAGCATTATTGCAATCGGTCTCGGATATCATATCGCATATGCCATGGCTTCCGGCATATACCTTTATATCAGTATCTGCGAGACGGGTTTTCAGATCCCTTGCCGCGGTCTCGTCACTCATAGCGCACGCCTTAACCCTAAGCTCTCTTGCCTGAGCCTCGACCGATGCCGAGTCTTTATGAGCCGATATAGCGTCTACCGTTATATTCAGTTGTCTTGCAACGTCTATAGCCTGACGTCCAACGGACCCCGTGGAGCCTAAGACTATCATATTAGGTGAGTTATTCATTCCAGTCTCCGATAAAATAAACTTCTGTTATTTTAAGCAAAAAGATTAAAGTAGGTACATATAAACGCAAGAATTACAGAAACTGCCATAACAGAATCAAATCTGTCAAGGATTCCGCCATGACCCGGAAAGATCTTGCCATAATCCTTTATGCCATAGTGTCTTTTAATTACCGACATTATAAGATCTCCCGTTTGCGACACCACGGAAACAAAGACTCCGCTTATCGCAATAACAAGATATTTTGCCTGAGCAGTACCCGTACCGTCTACAAACCTCTCTATAATAAATCCGTACGCTACAAGAGCGATCACGCAAAAGACAATTCCGCCAATAGCCCCCTCGACAGTTTTTTTAGGACTTACAGATGGGATAAGTTTATGTTTACCGAGAAATCTGCCTATAAAATACGCAAATATATCTGTAACCCAAGCACATATAAACGGCAAAAGATAAATATACATTCCGTACATCACGTAATCACGCAGATACACCAAGGAGGTGAAAGCGGCAATTATATAGAAACAGGACGCAAATATCAATCCGCTGTCCGTAATAGCCACTCGCTTGTTGTCAAATACCGCAACACCAAAAATATAAAGTGCGAGTATCATAGCAAGCCCTATGGCAAGTTTGAGAAAGCTTGCCAATGAAGAATCCGATCCCTGCCCGGATATGTAGAAATATCTCACAAACACAGGACAAAGGGCTGCCACCAAATATATAGGCAACGCAAGCCACACGTTTTTCTTCTGTCCTATGCAGGAAAGCATTTCATAGCATCCAACGACCGCGCAAAGGGCAATAGCGGCGGGAAATATCCAAGTATTGCTAAAGATAAGTACAGGGATAAGTACCGCAACCGCAACTATCGAAGTTATAATCCTCTTTAACATTAAGCTTCACCTTCTTTTAATGTGTTTTTGCTATCTTTATCGAGTCCGCCAAAGCGCCTTTTGCGCAAGTAAAAATCTGATATCGCCTTATTTACGTCTTCTTCATTCATATCCGGCCAAAGCGTATCCGTAAAGTAAAGCTCAGAATATGCCGCCTGCCATAAAAGGAAATTAGATATTCTGAGGTCTCCTCCCGTTCTTACTATCAGATCAGGATCGGGACACTCGGCGGTATATAATGCTGAATTGATATCGTCCTCGGTTATATTCTGTTTCCCCATTGATATTAGCTTATTACAAGCATTTACTATTTCTGCTCGGGAGCCGTAATTGAGAGCTACGTTCAAAACTCGAGTTCCGTTTCGAGTTCTTTCCTCCATCTGTCTTATTTTGTCTGCCAGCTTGGAATCCAGCACTGTTATATCTCCTATGAAACAAACCTTTGCATCCTCGGAAGTTTTTTTATCAAGGTATTCGTCGAGAAGCTTCATTATAGACTGGACCTCGCGTTCAGGCCTTTTCCAATTTTCAGTAGAAAAAGCATATACCGTAATATATTCTATTCCTATTTTGTGACAGTATTCTGTTATTTGCTTGAAAGTTTCAACACCCTTTTTGTGTCCGTACTCTCTGGACATATTCCTCTTTTTAGCCCATCGACCGTTACCGTCCATAATAAAGGCAATATGCTTTAATCTTTCATCAACCTGAACGCTCTGTGTTTTGTTTTCCAAGGTCATTATACTTTCTCCTAAACAAACAAATACTACATAAAGCGGAAGGTTTTTTCTTCCGCTTTAATTTTTATTTTATCTATCACGGAAATATGAATTATACCTTCATTATTTCCTTTTCCTTAGCTGCACTTATGGCGTCAATGTTCTTAATGTACTTGTCTGTAACGTCCTGAACCGCTTTCTCAGCATCCTTTACGTCGTCCTCGGTGAGCACTCCGTCTTTCTTCTGCTTCTTTATATCGTCGTTAGCTGTACGTCTGATATTTCTGACCGCGACCTTTGCTTCCTCACCCATTTTCTGAACCTGCTTTGCAAGCTCACGACGACGCTCCTCTGTAAGCTGAGGGAAAACCAAGCGGATTATTTTACCGTCGTTCGAGGGTGTGATTCCGATATCCGACGTCAAAATTGCCTTTTCCATAGCCTTAAGAGTACTTGCGTCATAAGGAATGATCTCAAGCGTCTTTGCGTCTGCAACCCTTACGTTTGCCATAGAAGTCAACTCTGCGGGAGAACCCCAATAATCGAAGGTAAGGCGTGCCAAAACGGCAGGATTGGCCTGGCTTGCTCTGATAGAGGCAAGATTCTGCTCGTAGGATGCAATGGATTTACCCATCTTTTCTTCAATATCTCTGGTATTGTACTTCATAAAATCAATTCCCTTTCTATGTATGTGTATTATTAACCGATTATTTATGCATTTTAGTTCCTTTTGCTTCTCCCATTACCGCATAGTAAATATTATCGGGATCAGAGAGCGCAAAGGCGTAGCAATCAATGTTATTTTCGTTACAGAAGGATACTGCGGTGAGATCAAATGCCTTGAGGTCCTTCTCCAGTATCTCAGCATACGTAACGTCTTCGTATCTTGTAGCGTTCGGATCCTTCTTGGGATCTGCCGTATAAAGACCGTCAACGTTCTTTGCCATAAGCACTACGTCCGCGCCGATTTCTGCCGCGCGCACTACAGCGGGTGTATCGGTTGAGAAATAGGGAGCCCCAAGTCCACCGCCAAAAATGACCACCTTGCCCTCATTCAAATATCTGTCAGCATCTCTTTGAGTATAGAAATCAGCAAACGTATTCATTTCAACAGACGACAGTACCTTAGCCTCGATTCCGTTCCTTATACAAGCGTCCTGAAGTGCCAACGCATTGACAACTGTTGCAAGCATACCCATATGGTCTGCTCTCGTACGGTTCATACCAACGCCTTTTCTGGCTCCTCTCCAAATATTACCTGCACCTACTATAACGGCAACCTGAACGCCTGCATCAAGGCATTTCTTAATAGAATTTACAACCCTATCCATAAAGTCGAAATCCAAAATATCATTTGCGCAGTTGTTTTTTAGTGCTTCTCCCGAAATCTTAACTAAAACTCTTTTATAGACGGGTTTTGACATGGATAATCTCCTCACATTGTAGTTTACAAGAACATTGTACTACTTTTTTGGCATTTTGTAAACAGTTTTTTTGTAAATATTTTATAATATTATTAATTTTTATAATATTGAGAATTTTTTACTTAAAAGCTGCGGAGATATCTACTCTTTGAGATATCTCCGCCAAGGATATATTATCTTCTCTTTTCTGCGATTTCAACAAGACGCTCTTTTATAAATTCATCAACGGACATAGCGCCCTTCTCTCCTTCTTTTCTGGAGCGAACGGCTACCGTGCCACTTTCAGTCTCCTTTGCGCCGACCACGAGCATATAAGGCAATTTTTCAAGCTGTGCATTACGTAGCTTATAGCCGATAGTCTCGTTTCTCTTATCCACCTCACAACGAACGCCAAGAGCAGTAAGCTTGTTGGCAATATCTTCGCAATATGCGATCTGCTCGTCGCCGATAGGAAGCAGTCTGACCTGAATAGGAGCCATCCATGTAGGAAGTGCGCCTGCGTATTTCTCAATAAGCAAAGCAAGTGTTCTTTCATAGCATCCCATAGAGGTACGGTGAATTATATAAGGAGTCTTCATCGTGTTGTCGGAATCAACGTACTCCATACCAAACTTCTTTGCAAGAAGCATATCGATCTGGATAGTAATGAGTGTATCCTCCTTACCAAACACGTTCTTGATCTGAATGTCAAGCTTAGGTCCGTAGAACGCCGCCTCGTCGATGCCTATATCATAGTTACCCTCACCGAGATTTTCATTAAGGAGCTTTTCCATAATTCCCTGCGCCTCGTCCCACTGCTCTGCTGTTCCCTCGTACTTATCAGTACGCTTGGGATCCCACTGTGAGAATCGGAAAGAACAGTCCTCACGCAGACCAAGAGTATCAAGGCAATAAAGAGCCAAATCAAGACATCCCTTGAATTCCTCTGCAAGCTGCTCAGGACGAAGGATAAGATGTCCCTCAGATATAGTGAACTGACGTACACGGATAAGACCGTGCATCTCTCCGCTATCTTCATTTCTAAACAGAGTGGAGGTCTCGCCAAGTCTCATAGGAAGATCTCTATAAGAGCGCTTTTTGTTAAGGAATACCTGATACTGGAAAGGGCAGGTCATAGGACGGAGCGCAAAGCATTCCTTTGTCTCGTCGTCCGCGTCTCCAAGTATAAACATACCTTCGCGATAGTGATCCCAGTGTCCCGAAATCTTGTAAAGATCGCGTTTTGCCATAAGTGGAGTCTTTGTCAAGAGATATCCTCTTCTCTGTTCCTCGTCCTCAATCCATCTCTGAAGTGTCTGGATAACGCGCGCACCCTTGGGCATAATGATAGGAAGTCCCTGACCGATAGAGTCAACCGTGGTGAAATACTCAAGCTCACGTCCTATCTTGTTGTGGTCACGCTTTCTTGCTTCCTCAAGCATAGTTACGTATTGATTGAGCTCATCCTTGGACGGAAAAGCAAGACCGTATATTCTTTGAAGCTGTTTGTTATTCTGGTCACCCTTCCAATAAGCGCCCGTGCACTGTGTTAGCTTGAATGCCTTTACCGCACCCGTGGCAAAGAGGTGGGGACCCGCACAAAGATCTACAAACTCACCCTGACGGTAGAAACTGATAGTCTCACCCTCGGGGAGTTCTTCAATGAGCTGTACCTTGTACGGCTCGTTTTTCTCTGTCATAAGTGCGATTGCCTCGTCTCTGGGGAGCTCAAATCTCTCTATTTTGAGGTTTTCCTTGACTATCTTCTTCATTTCACTCTCAAGATTTTTAAGAATCTCGGGAGTAAATGCGATATCGCTATCAAAATCATAATAAAATCCGTCTTCAATAGCGGGGCCTATAGTCAGCTTCGTATCAGGGTAAAGTCTCTTTACAGCTTGAGCCAGAATATGAGACGCTGTATGTCTGAAAACGTGCGCACCCTCCTTATCATCAAATGTCAGGAGCTGAACGTCAGCATCTGCGCTTATTCCATAATTAAGAGCAACGGTATTGCCATCAACGTTTGCGGCAATAACACTTCTCTCAACCATACCAAAGGTTTCCTTCGCAGCATCATATACCGTCACGGGAGCGTTGGATTCAAAAATCTGTGAACCAAAATTGATTTTCATAATTTTACACCTTTTCCTTTTGTGTTTATGTGATTAATTTAAAATTACTATAAAAAACACCCCGACACCAAAAAAAGTGTCCGGGGTGCATATTGCACGGTTCCACCCGAGCTTTAACTCAATTTTATTAAATTCGCGCAAAAGTGGTACCTTATATAAAAGCATAAAAAACTTTCACCCGCTGTTTTCTCTCTGTGTATGCCGAATTACATAAGACTTGTCTTTTGGAATTATTATTTTCTGTTATATTGGGATTTGGGATTTACGAGCTCTCTCCAATCGAGGTCGCCTCTGTCAAGAGCCATAATTATTACCTCTGCGGTAGCAATATTGGTAGCCACTGGAACATTGTATCTGTCGCATGCCAACAGAAGATCTCTCTCTATTTTATCATGCTCGGAATATCCCGAAGAAGGACGTGTATCTCTGAAATATATTAAAACGTCTATTTCATTATATGCGACGCGGGAGGCTATCTGCTCCTCGCCACCCTGCTCTCCGCTGAGCAGCTTTTCTATTCTGAGTCCCGTTGCCTCGGATATATATTTAGCGGTAATGCCTGTGGCACATATGTTATGCTTGCTGAGGATACCGCAGTAAGCGATACAAAACTGTGTGATAAGTTCCTTTTTGACATCATGGGCTATTATAGCTATCTCCATAACGTTTCCTCCATCTGACAAAAATAAGGCTTTAAGTTATTATATCACAAAACAAAGATTTTGTCAATGATATCCCGAACAAATTTTGACACATTTTGCATTTTTGTTCAAAACATATATTTTTGTCGTCTTCTTGGTCAAAAGTGAAATTTTTATTTCCCGCACGATGAGCAGACTCTTTCCTTGCCTGCCTCAACAGCCTCTTCTACAGTGCCGCTTATTTTATCAGAGCTCTTTATATATCTGCAACTCTCAGACAAATGCCACACATCGCCGCTCTTGGTCCAATACACAATGTCATTCTTTACGTCTTCAGAGTTGGAATTACTCTCCACAGTAATATTTTCAAAGGTATCGTTTGATGTTGTTCCTTCCAAATCAGTGTTCAGCTCTACATAACTCGAGACTTCTGTACTCTCAACGCTTGATGTCTCCAAGTCGCTTATAATTTCGGATTTTATTTCGGACATTCTTTCAGAATTCAACAATTCTCCACCGTTAAATTCATTATTTTGATCGCACGCCACAAACATCAAAATTGATAATAAAAACACAGACAAAGTCAAAAATTTTTTCAAAGAATTCACACTCACAGATGTTCTCCTTGTATTTAAATAATAATTTTTAAAATCATTCCTCAACCAACATATGTTCCAAAATTTCCATTTTGTTATTGGCAAATTCATATGCTAGTTTGTAGTCTCCGATCTGTTTACAACACTGCTCCATATCACTACAGGCAAGATACAGCAGAAGTCTTGGCGGGACAACGTCCCCATCAATAAGCTCCTTTAAAATTTTTATGGCTTTTCCATAATCTGAATCTATAATATACTGCTTTGCCTTTATATGCTTTATGAATAATTCATCATACGGTGACATGCGGCCAACACCTTCTAACATATTACACCCACCACCCGAATAATTATCCATAGCAATAAGTATGGCTATGTATCGGCTAAAACTGTCTCCAAACAACAAAGGGGATAATCCTTCCTCAAACGCCTCGGTATCTATCTCGTCGGAATCAAGAGTGGGAGATATCTTCTTTAAAAAACAAAACAAAAGTGATATTTTGTTTACCTGCGCAACCGTATTATAGACCGATTCTTGAGCATGGATTGCCGACTTATCAAGAAATTCACGCGCCTTGTAAAGCCTACCTTTACTTATACTGTCTGATGCAATCCCAAGACAACAATCTGCCAATATAAGCTGAATCTCATCATCGTATTCATCAAATGAAGCAAGACACATTTCCCTGCAAAGCTCATAATTACCGTCGGTATATGCTCTCTTAATGTTCCTCATAACACTTATTTTGTTATATAGAAATTCCTCATCGCCATCTGCTAACAGATATCCCGTTGGCACTCCCAATCTGTTAGCCAGATATATGACGGTAGATATTGAGGGGGTAGCGCTACCGTTCTCAATCTGGCTGAGCATATTTCTCGTTATCTCATTCCCCGCAAGCTCTTTTTGTGTCATCATCTTCGAGCTTCTCAGATCCTTTATTTTCTTTCCTATATTCATAAGTATCTCCGAATGTAAATACAATTTACCATTTGATTATATCATACAAATTGAAAAATTACAATACTTTTATAAAAAAATTACAACAAAAAAAACAGGCGAGCCTTCGGCACGCCTGCTTTTTGTATATATTAGTGAACTATGCACTTCTCAGTGTCCTTGTCAAATATGTGCATTCTTGCAGTCTCAAGCGCAATCTTTATGGTGTCACCCGCGCGAGACGTGGATCTTGCAGAAACACGAGCGATGAGCTTTGTCTCGCCAATAACGAGGTAGAGATATATCTCCGCACCCATAAGCTCAGTAACCTCAACGTACGCATCGACTGTGCTATCCTCAAGGGCAGCAATCTGTGCAGGCTGGTCGTGAATGCTTTCGGGACGAATACCCACAACGACCTCCTGACCGATGTACTCCTGAAGTTGAGGAGCGTTTGCTTTTTCTGCGGGAATCTTAATGGAGTTACCTTCAAACTCGAAGTAAACGTCGTCGCCCTTCTTGACAAGAGTTCCGTTTATAAAGTTCATCTGAGGAGTTCCAATAAATCCTGCAACGAACATATTAACGGGATTGTCGTAGAGACTCTGAGGAGTATCTACCTGTTGGATAAGACCGTCCTTCATAACTACGATTCTGGATGCCATAGTCATAGCCTCGACCTGATCGTGAGTAACGTATATGAACGTTGTCTCAACTCTCTGGTGAAGCTTAGTAAGCTCGGTTCTCATGGTTGCGCGGAGCTTTGCGTCCAAGTTGGAAAGCGGCTCGTCAAGAAGGAACACTTTAGGGTTACGAACGATAGCACGACCGAGCGCAACACGCTGCTTCTGACCTCCGGAAAGAGCCTTGGGCTTT
>CAJGCF010000014.1 GCA_904501865.1 uncultured Clostridia bacterium | reverse complement strand
GTTCTCAGCCTTGAACTGCTCAGCGATCCAGTTCATGATTCTCTCGTCGAAATCGTCACCACCGAGCTTGTTGTTACCTGCGGTAGCAAGAACCTCGAAAACGCCGTCGGATATCTCAAGGAGGGATACGTCGAACGTACCGCCGCCAAGGTCGAATACCATTATCTTCTGGTCATTCTCCTTGTCAACGCCGTATGCGAGAGCAGCTGCTGTGGGCTCGTTGATTATTCTGAGCACCTCAAGGCCTGCTATCTTACCTGCGTCCTTGGTAGCCTGTCTCTGAGCATCGGTAAAGTACGCGGGAACTGTGATGACCGCCTGATTTACAGCAGTTCCGAGATATGCCTCCGCGTCGGACTTGAGCTTCTGAAGTATCATAGCGGATATCTCCTGGGGTGTATAGCCCTTACCGTCGATATCTACCCTTTTATTCGTTCCCATATCTCTCTTGATGGAGATAACGGTCTTGTCGGGGTTTGTGATAGCCTGACGCTTTGCGACCTGACCGACGATCCTCTCGCCCGTCTTTGTGAAAGCTACTACCGAGGGAGTTGTTCTCGCACCTTCGGGATTGGGGATAACGATAGGCTCGTTGCCCTCGTAAACCGCTACACAAGAGTTTGTTGTACCTAAGTCTATACCTATTATCTTTGCCATAATGTTTTTCCTCCTATATGGACTGAATATTTTTTATTGTTTTGATGCGCCCCGCTTTTGCGCTTGGCGCGTTTTTGTCTTAATTTTAATTGGGTCAGTTCGCCGTTTGTACCATAGCGTAGCGGATTATCTTATCCCCGCGCTTGTAGCCCTTCTGGAACACCTCGACTATCTCGCCCTCTTTATGCTCCTCGTCCTCTATATGCATTACCGCGTTGTGCATATTGGGATCGAATATATCTCCCTTTGCACCGAATGCCTCAACGCCCATCTTTGCAAGAACCTCGTCCGAGCTTTTGAGAATCATCTCAACTCCCTTGAGCACCTGCTCGGCATCCGTAAAGCCTACGGCTCTTTCAAGGTTATCGATTATGGGCAGAATAGCCGAGAGCGCGTCCGCATAGGCATCTGAATATATTCCGTCCTTTTCCTTAGCGCTTCTCTTGCGGAAGTTTTCATATTCCGCCAGCATTCTCATATATCTGTCGTCCTTCTCTGCCGCCTCGGCGTCCTTTTGCTCGAGCTTTTTCTCAAGCTCGGCTATGCGCGCCTCAAGCTTCTTTGTTTTTTTGTCAGTCTTGCCCTTTGCCTTCTCTGCATCGGCATCCTCGCACTGCTGTGCGCTATCTGCCGTCTCCTCGACGGGTTCGGTGACGTTATCCTCATCGGCGGTGGGTATCTCTGTCTTTTCTTCAGTCATTTTGTTGTCCTCCGTTCTTTTCCTCTATCAAATCCGTCTCGTTGAGCAGGCTCTCGACGTTACCCGCCAGCCCCTCTATCGTCGCCACGACCTTTGCGTAATCCATTCGTCTCGGGCCTATGATTCCAATAGCGCCGAGCGTCTTTCCCTCTCTTACGACGGGCTTGAATACCAGCGCCGAATTGTTCATGACCTTGACCGAGCTCTCCGAGCCTATAACCACGTTGACGCCCTCTTTCTCGGGGTCGGAAACAAGCTCAAGGATATCCTCCTTTTTCTCAAGCGCGCCAAGTAGCTCACGCAGATGCTCCTTATTGCTGTACTCGGGGTACTGCAAAAGTCTGTCCATGCCGCTGACCTTAAGGTCACCTCCGTCAAGCTCGTTCATACTCTCATATATTATTTTGATAATCGGCGTGACTATCGCGGACTTGTCTGTCATGGCGCTCTCTATCTCCATTATGATAGGGAGGGTTATCTCGTTAGCACACAGACCCGCTATGTGCTGATTTAACAGTGCCGCAAGGTCGCCCGCGGTCATCTCGTTGACCGTCATGTCAAATGACAGTCGCTTTGTGAGCACTCCGCTGTTATCGCTTATCATTATAAGCAGCAGGCTATGTCGGTCGACGTAAACAACGTCAAATCTCTTTATTACCACCGAGCTTGCCTTTGGCTTTATAAGAAAGCTTGTGTAGTTTGTGAGATTTCCCGCAAGCTTTGACGCGGTGAGCAATATCTGATCAAGCTCGTTCATCTTGGACTTGAGCAGCTTATTTATCTCGGTTATCTCGCTTGTGGTCATAGCGTAGCTCTCTATTAGAGAATCTACGTAAAATCTGTATCCCAGCTCACTTGGCACTCTGCCCGACGAGGTGTGGGGCTGTTCAAGGTATCCGAGCGCTTCAAGCTCTGCCATTTCGTTTCGTATGGTAGCAGACGAGCAGTTCAAGTGCTCATCCTGCATTATATACTTTGAACCGACAGGCTCTCCGTCAACAATGTGCGCGTCAACTATCGCTTTAAGTATTCGCTTTTTTCTTTCACTCAATTCATTTCTTGAGCTCTGTGCCACTGTTAATATCGCTCCTTTCCCGTTCCTTGACCTTTTCAGAGTGTTTTTAGTGATTTTTTAGCACTCTTTGCCGTCAAGTGCTAACCTACGCTAATAATATACCCCTTTTTGCCCCCTTTGTCAAGCGTTTCGGCAAAGTTTTTTATGAATTTTTTGTAAACAGTGCTAAAAGGCGAGGTCTCCCCTCGCCTTTTCATTTTTTGCGCTCAATCCGTCTGCGCGAGGTACTTTATAGACGTGACCTTGCCCTCTCTTATAATAAACTGAAGCAGACAGTCCCTGCCCTTGTATCTCACGCTCTCGCCGACACTCTCGTAGGCTTCTCCGTAAACAGATATCACCTTCTCCCTTGTGTCTCCGACAGACACGCCCTCTGCCGTGGACACCGTATCGTTGGTGAGCTCTATAATGTAAATGATGTGTTTGTCTGCCTCGGGGTATGCGGTCAGGCGGAATCCGTTGTAGACGTACATTTGATCGACTCCGCTCACGGCGCATGATGGGGCGAGATAGAGAGAATTGTATTCCCCGAGCGCCGATGTGGCATTATCCACGTTCTCTCCCACACGCACCGTCACTCCCCGAGCCTTAAAAAAGTAATCGGCAGGAATGTCATTTTCTGTCTGCTCACACGAGATAAGAAAGATACTGCTCACGGCGCAAAGCGTGATAAAGAGGGCAAGAGACGTCCTTTTGATGCTTTTCTTATTCATTTTGCCCCGCCCTCTCCTTTTCTTCCTTGTATTTTTCAAGCTTTTCCTGCCATATCCTCGACGTTTGAGCATCGCCGCGCAGGTCGGCAAGACAATATTTTTCCGCCAGAAGTCTGCCGAGATATGACGTTGTCTTTTCCGCTCCCCACACGTTGAGGTGAACTCCACCGTCATACGTGTCACGCTCCCAATCTATTCCTATCTCACAGTTGTCTATTAAATTATAATAGTCCAATCCGTAGCTCTCGCAATATTCGGATATCTGCTCGTCCCATTCGTCGTACCACCAATATCTCCAGTTGTTCGTGGGGGCTTTGACAAGCACGAGCGTCACTCCGCTCTCGGCGCAAAGCTCTCTTATCTTGTCAAGATACTCAAAGCATATATCGGGGAGTGAGGTGTCTATCAGCTGACTCCCCTCGACTCTCTCGGACGGGCGCGGGAGAACTCCCATCTGCATAAGATAGCCGTTATGAGAAACACTCTCGCGCCGCCACATATATCTTACGTCCTCAAGTGTAAGCTCCTGCCAGCGAGAATGAAATCGAAGCAGAGGGATCGCATAAGACAGAGTGCTCTCACCCTCTGTGAGCGAGGATCTGACCGCTCCCCATTTCTCATCCGACCACCTCATTCCGTCAATAGTCATACGGTTATAGACCTCGCTCTGTCCCTCACCGTATTTCATTGAGAACACCCCAAGAACTACGACGTCCGGGGTTTCGTATTCGAGCATCTCGCGCAAAAGATAATAGGATTGCCAGATAAGCTGCTGTGGACTTCCTCGCACGTATGAGGTTATCCCCTGCTCCTCCCAAAGATTTGCGGGAACAAAGCTCTCGTAGACCTCGCAATCCCCTACGAATAGCACCTGATGAGCTATATCCTTGTCAACCTCCCCGTAATACTCGGATATGAGATTTCCCTCTCGCGAGCTTGAGATATATTTTGGCATTGTCAGGAGCGTGAGAAGATACACGGCGGCTACCAACGCTAAAGCGCAGGACAGCACGGATATTACTCTCTTTTTTATCATATAAACACCATTCCGCTCTCCCGAGCAATACAATTTTCCATAAATCTCTCAAAACTGACCGTATATGAAATCCGACGCGTCATAGCCTATGCCGTACGCGCCAAACAGCAAGCTCACACTCAAAAGCAGGAGAGCGCAGATGCACGCTGCGGTCGGACGGCTCACAAGCCTTTTCCTCAAGGGAGCTTTCTTTTCAGACCGAGAATTCAAATGACTGACAAGGCACACGGCGGCTATCGCTACTCCAACGAGCAGATATTCGTATATGCTTACTCCAAGCTCAAATGCTCCACCGCCCAAAAAGCTTTGGTAGCTCTCAAAATCATAAAAAAGGCTTGCGAGCATAGTAAACGTGAGACCGACACTCCCATAGACGTCGAAAAGCCTCACCGCCCCTATCAAAAGAAAGGTGCGCACCCGTCGGACAAAGGTCCACGCAAGGCTCCCGTCAAATCTTGGATATTTTGAATACAGTCTTTTATATAAAGGCCTCAGCTCCTGCGATATGAGCATCATAGCGCCGTTTACAAGTCCCCACGCTATAAAATGAGGGCGTGCTCCGTGCCACAGTCCCGTCAAAAACCAAGTCACAAGGGTTGCCGTATATACGGGCAATCTCTTACCTATGCTCGCGCCGAGATGCTTTCTGCAAAGCCTGGTCAGACCTTGTATGCTCCGACAGAGCGAAAGAGGGTAGAAAACGTAGTCGGTAAACCATTTACCCAGAGTGATATGCCACCTATTCCAATACTCGCCGAGCGAGGTCGAGGAAAAGGGGCGGTCAAAGTTTTCGGGGAGAGCTACTCCAAGCATTTCCGACACACCGAGAGCTACGTCTATACCACCCGTGAAATCTCCGTATATCTGCGCCGCATAGGAAATGAGCAAAAAAAGCACGTATGCTCCGCCCCTGCCCTCTCCTCCCTTTGATAATTCTGTTATCGCGGGCGAGAGAGTTTCTGCTATGACCAGCTTTTTAAACACTCCCCACAAAGTGCGGAGAAGTCCCGACACGATATTGTCCCACTCGGCGCGCCGTCCGCTAAAAATGCTTTTGGAAAGTTCGGAATAACGCAGAACGGGACCTTGTATAACGTGCGGAAAATACGAGGTGAGCAGGGCGAGCTTGAATATATTTTTCTCTGCCTCTCTCCTTCCTCTGTAAACGTCAACGAGATACCCGACAATGCCAAGAGTATAAAAGGATATACCCACGGGAAAAAGAATGCCCGTCGCGCCGTACGGGAGTATGGGAAAAATAAATTTAAACGTCGCAAGCGTGCCAAGACTGACCGAAAGTGACAAAGCCAGAGTTCGTTGCCTTTTTTTTAGGCTTTTTGCCTTAACTCTCTTGCGCTCATCACCCTCAAAAGAGGTCAGCCTATCCTTTTCCGCCTCCCGCTCCCTTTGAATGATTTTGGCAAAAACAAATGCGGAGAGGGTGTTTATCATCAAAATAATGAGATATCGGGGGCTTGCCGAGAGGTAAAACGCATAGCTTGCCGTAAGGAGAACTATCCACTGACGTCTGGGCGGTGTGAAATAATATGCCACAAGAATGAGGCAAAAAAACGCTACGAATTCGATGGATATAAAGGACATCGACTAATTGTCCCGAAGCCGCTCTATAAGCGCCATAATGGAAGCGGAAGAATTGAAATTCTCGGGGGTTATTTCCTCGGGTGGCACGGAGACGTCGAAGGTCTCGTTTATCTCAGTCACGAGCGCCACTATATCAAGGGAATCAAGAATCCCGTCGTCTACAAGCCGCTCTGACGAGCTAAGGTCAATCTCAGGGCATATATCATTGAATATTTTTATAAGCTTCTGCATTTTTTCTCCTTGTAATTTCTACTTTGAGGCACTAAAGAGCGCGAGCAGTGCCCCTCTGTCAAGCTTTCCGCTCTGTGTCAGCGGCATAGCTTCAAGTCTGTATACCCTTCTCGGAAGCATATATCGAGGCAGGTGCTCCTTGAGGTGTGCTATCACCTCTGACGCCTCGGGCGTACCCGTAAAATACACGATTATCCTTCGGCTCTCGCTATCAAACACCGCTGCGGCTCGTGACACACCGCAAAGCCTCTGCGCCGCCGTCTCTATCTCACCAAGCTCTATCCTATGCCCCATAAGCTTTATCTGTCTGTCGACGCGGCAGATGAATTCAAGCTCTCCGTGAGAATTTTTGCGCCCAATATCGCCCGTGCGGTAGACAAGCTCGGGAAAGCTTTGGTTGAGAGGATTTTGCACAAATGCTCTGCCCGTCCGTTCAGAGTCTCCAAAATATCCGAGGGTGAGACAGCTTCCTCTTATAAATATCTCTCCCTGCTCGCCGTCGGAAACGGGTGAGAGGTCATCGCCAAGCAGAATTATCTCCGTGTTGCGAAAGGGTCTGCCTATGGGTATGCGCTCGCTATCCTCAAGCTCTCGGTCGGCTATCCAATAGCACGACATTCCCGTCGCCTCGGTAGGCCCGTACAGATTTACAAGCCTCCCCTGAGGATACGCCGCTCGCCATTTTTTGTATTCTCCCGAGGGAAAGACCTCGCTCCCGAAGCATACCGTTTCAAGATGACTCGGTCTGTATCTCTCAAGCGCGCCCGAGGCGGATATCAACACAAGCGCCGACGCAACCCAGCAAACAGTATTTATCCTATGCTCGTCAAGAAACTCGCAAAGCCTTACGGGAGACAAAAAAAGCTTCCTCGGTATTAAATAGGTAGTAGCCCCAAGCTTGAGAGTTGGCATTATCTCCTTGAGCGGAGCGTCAAAGCAAAGCGGCGCCTGATTGCCAAAAACAGTTTTGTCCGAAAAGCCGAGAGCCTCGCACAAGGTCTCAGTGTAGTCTATCACGGAGCGGTGAGATGCTACGACTCCCTTGGGCATTCCCGTCGAACCTGAAGTGAACACAACGTACACGGGGTCTGTATCAAGTGCTTGCGAGCGCACCCACGTAAGTCTCTCCGTATCCGAAGAGAAGCTACACGCCACCGTGTAAGGATATACCGCCGCCGAGGTGGACAGCTCCTCTGCTCTCTCCCTGTTTTCCTCATCGTATATAATAGCTCTCGGTGAAAGCTTTTCAAGTATCAGCTCTACTCTTTGTCTCGGCACATCGGGGTCGAGGCAGGTATAAAAGCACCCCGCGCTCACTACTCCCAGCATCGCAGCCACGGTATCGGGATGCTTGCCCATCATAAGAGCTATGGGCTCTCTCATATATCCTTTGTCTGAAAGAAAGCTCCCCACGCGGCAGGAGACATCGTAAAGCTCTCTGAAAGAAAGAGAGTCCGCACCATCCGAGAAAGCAAGCTTGTCGGTATATTCCGGTGCGGACAACTCCAAATATTCAATTATATTGGTGTGATACATTATATTTTCAGTAAAACTCCTCAAGAGCGGGCGTCTTAGTGATTATCTCCGAGCAGGTCTCGGGGTATCCGCTCTTATCATAAATATAGAAATACGGACGGACCTTACAATAGGCATCTATCTGCTTATCGGTCAAGAGACATCCGCTATGATTGTATCCGTCGTCACGGAGCTCGGTGCAGTCAAAGTGATACCACGCGGGCTCGTCATCGGTGCCAATATTCACAAGGCTCCAATAATGCGTGTCGGAGGTGTAGCCCTTCTCGCGAGCTATGCTTATATTCTCTATTCCGAGATGGTCGAGAAAGGCCTTCGCCGCGGCAAAATAGCTGAAGCAATCTCCATCACCGCGTACGAACAGAGCGTGATATGCCTCGCTCACGTCGTCAGTCTTGTCAGATACGCCCGAATACACAAGAGCATCTCTTACGTAGTCGTAAACGGCACGGCACATCTCCTCACGGCTCATCGTGTCGCTTATTATCTCCTCTGCGACCTCGGCTATAAGCGTGTCAAGCGCCTCGTCGCTCACCTTGCGCGGCACGACCTTGACTGTAACCGCAAGCCTTTCGCTCACGTTACCTACCGAGTCGGTAGCGGTCAGATACACCGTATATTCGCCCTCGGTGCTTATATCAAGCTCACTCTCGTCCGCATCAAGCGTTATATTGCCTACACAGTTATCTGTGAGCATGACCTGATTTTTATACTCAACTGCCTCGTCAACATACGCGATTATGTCATCGCCACAAAGCGATATTTTGGGAGGTTGGCTGTCGTATATCTGCGTCATCTCAACGTCAAAAGCCTCTGTCTTATTTCCCGACGCGTCGAAAAATCTCACTCGCATAGGATAAGTGCCCATTTCCTTCAGCTCGGGTATATCGGTGAGAAATTCTCCCGAAAGTCCGTCGGGCTCCCACACCGTTTCGATGAAATCCAATGGCTCAGGAAGCGCTCCGCCTACCGCAAAGAACACCTTTTTCACAGTCACCTCGGGGGCTTTGGTGTCTCTTACTCTGAGCCTGACCTTGATGTCCTCGCCCCTTGAATGTATAGTGAAATAGTAGACTCCCGCGTGATAGATGCACTCGGGATCAAAATCCTCTCCAAAGGTCGCCTCGTCTCTGCCTATTATCTCCGCGGCGGTTAGGAGCTCACCAGCCTCCACGGTGACGCGCTTGAGCTGTGAGGCAAGCACAAGACATACCGCTCCCAAGACTACGGAAATAGCCGCAAGCGCCGCGATAAGCCGCAAAAGAAATCTTCTCACGTCTGCCTCGTAGACCTTGATATTAAATTTGATATTTGCTTTTTTACTTATATATATTACCATATCAACAAATACCCTCACGGTCAGTTATCATTATATCCACATTATAGCATTTCTTATACAAAAAGTCAAGATTTGGAAGGTTTTTCAAGTTTGGTTTGCTCATATAGCGGTGTGAGGATGCTATTTAGCAAAAAGTTTTGAAAAAATTTAAAAACCTATTGACAAAACATAAAAAGTCTGTTATAATCTGTAAAGTGTTTTACTTTACACCGCTTTTTTGAGAAAAGTCTCGACAATATCAATTTGAAACGGAGTTAGTCAAAATGTTTGAAAAAAACCTGAATATCGGCTTTTTGCTTGATTTTTACGGCGACGTTTTGACCGAGCGGCGTCGTGACGCGCTTGATTTCTACTACAACAACGATATGTCTCTCTCCGAGGTCGCCGAGGAGATGGGCATTTCACGTCAGGGTGCGCGAGACGTCATCAAAAAGGCTGAGGAGGAGCTCCTCTTTTATGAGGAAAAGCTCGGTCTGGCAAAGAAATTTGCCGACGCGCAAAAGCACGCGAAGTCCGCTCTTGAGCTCTGTGAGAAAAATCACATCTCCGAGGATATAAGGCGTGAGATAGAGCTACTGCTCCAGAGCGTAGGTTAAAGCAAAACAAAAAAGGAGGTATTATTATGTTTCAAAATCTCAGCGAAAAGCTGGAAAATGCCTTCAAAAAATTCAAAAACAAGGGAAAGCTGACCGAGGCCGATATCAAGGCGGGTACACGAGAGATAAAGCTCGCGCTTCTTGAGGCAGACGTCAATTTCAAGGTCGTAAGAGACTTTATAAAGACAGTATCCGAGCGCGCTGTCGGAATTGAGGTGCTTGAATCTCTTAACCCGGGACAGCAGGTCATCAAGATAGTTTGCGAGGAGCTGACGACACTTATGGGCTCGACCAACTCCAAGCTCGCCGTCTCCCCCAAGCCCCCGACAGTCATTATGATGGTAGGTCTTCAGGGTGCGGGTAAGACCACTCACGCGGGAAAGCTTGCGGGAATGCTCAAAAAGCAAGGCAAGAATCCACTGCTCGTCGCCTGCGACGTCTACCGTCCCGCCGCTATCAAGCAGCTACAAGTGGTAGGTGAGAAGCTGGATATCCCCGTCTTTGAGATGGGCGATAAGACCGACCCCGTCAAGATAGCGACCGAAGGCATAAAGCTTGCAGAAAAAAAGGGCTATGACACCGTGTTCATAGACACCGCGGGCCGTTTGCAGATAGACGAGCTGCTTATGAAGGAGCTTCAGAATATCAAGGCGGCAACAAATCCCACCGAGATACTCTTGACTATCGACGCTATGATAGGTCAGGAATCCGTCAACGTGGCAGAGACCTTCAATGAGTTGCTTGATATCACGGGCGTGATACTCACAAAGCTCGACGGCGATACCCGAGGCGGTGCAGCTCTGTCCGTCCGCTACATTACGGGCAAGCCCATAAAATTCATCGGTGTCGGAGAAAAGCTTGACCAGATAGAGCCCTTCCACCCCGACAGAATGGCTCGCCGTATTCTCGGAATGGGCGATGTGCTCACTCTTATAGACAAAGCGCAGGCACAGTTCGACGAGAAAAAGGCCGCGGAGATGGAGGAGAGATTGCGTCAGTCACTCTTTACTCTCGACGATTACCTCGATCAGATGCAGCAGCTCAAGGGTATGGGCAGTCTCGAGCAGATCGCGGGTATGCTCCCCGGAATGAAGCCGGGCGCGCTCAAGGACGCAAAGATAGACGAAAAGGTGCTTGTTCATCAGGAGGCTATCATCAAGTCTATGACAAGACAGGAGAGAGAGCACCCAGAGGTCCTCAACGCATCAAGACGACAGAGGATCGCGCGTGGAAGCGGCACCAGCGTTGAGGAGGTCAACAAGCTCCTCAAGCAATACGACCAGATAAAGAAAATGATGAAGCAATTCAGCAATATGGGAAAAACAAAGCAAGGCAGACGCGCCTTTGGTAAGATGGGCTTCCCGTTTTGATGCTGACATCAGCTAAAGCTACCTTTAAGCCGAATAACAGGCATAACGGAATATAAAAACAATTAAAAAACATATTTTGGAGGACAGAAAAATGGTAAAAATCAGACTTAGAAGAATGGGCGCTAAGAAGGCTCCCTTCTACCGCGTAGTTGTTGCAGACAGCCGCTATCCCAGAGACGGTCGTTTCATCGAGGAGATAGGCTACTACAACCCCACCACAGATCCCGCTGACGTAAAGCTCGACGCTGACAAGGCTAAGGATTGGCTCGCAAAGGGTGCTCAGCCCACAGAGACCGTTAAGTCTCTTCTTAAAAAGTCCGGCATAATCGACTGATAGTCGCCAGCCGTTTTTAAGGAGATACTAATGGTGAATTTGAAAGAAACCCTGCATAATATCGCCGTAGCTATCGTTGACGATCCCGATCAGGTAGTCGTTCTTTGTGAGGAGACTGAAAACAACATAAATCTCACTCTGAGTGTTGCTCCCGAGGATATGGGAATGGTTATCGGCAAGGGCGGTAAAATCGCTAAGGCTATCCGTATGGTCATCAAAGCCGCTGCCGCAGGATCTGAAAAAAAGGTCAACGTAGATATAAGATAATACGTAAAAATATCGGATACGCAAATGCGTATCCGATATTTTTTAATCGGCGCTTATAAGTTTTACGTCGAAAAGCTTTCCTATAAGCTTTATCAACATTTCCCTTTTGGGCTTATCAAGGCCGCTGTAGTTTTTAATTATAACGTTAAGCTTTTTTAAGCCGCCGCTTGAAAAATCGGTGAGTGTATGCGCTCCCGTGGAATACACCATTGAAAAGAAGGTCTCTACAAAATCCTTTTTCTCCTGGGGTGTCATTCTGTCCATACTCGCGCGGAACTGCTCCTCGTTTTTCTTTCCCTTGGGAGAGAGCTCGGGAACACGTTCAAACTCCGACACGTCTACCGACCAGGAAAAAGAATCGTGCTGTCTGGCTCCCTGCCGCCCTGAATTTATCACCGTGTATCTCTTTCCCCGCTCAAACATAGTGCCTATATAAGAGGATTGCGGCACGTATATCTGAAGCTTGCGAGAAGAATCTCTGAACTCCTGCGAGCTCACCATTTTCCTTGAAAGCCCGGGGCCGTCGTAGCAATACGACCTGATTATTCTCTCTCTCGTATCCGCCGAGCAGTTGACGGTAGCGTACATGGAAAGGTTGCCGCCCTTTGAGTGACCGCATATATATATTCGACGGTCGGGGTATTTGTCGGCTATCATCTCGATATACTCGACAGCCAATCTCTGCGAGGGGATCTCATCAAGATAAGAGAGGCAAAAATCCTCTCGCCAACCGACAATGGAGTCGTCCGTGCCTCTGAACACCACGACCACTCTCTTGTTTGGCATATGAAAGCTCACCGCTGCAAACTGACAGTTCTCCTCATCGCTGGTCTTTGCCTGATAGTCACTGACCGTCAGAGTGCCAAACCTTTTGCTTGCCGCCGCATCGCAGAATAGCTTATTGATATTCTTCGACGGAATTATGAGTCCGAGCCTTACGCTATCGTATTTCATATCGGGACAGTATCCCTGCGCCGCATCACGCAAAAGCATATCGCGACCGCCGCTAATAGCACCAAAGTCTATATAAGAGATCATAGAAAGAATAGCTCCGTCGACCTCATTGAGTCTGTTATCCGTAAAGGACAGATCTCCTCGCCATTTTATATATTCGAACATAGTTGACATAGCACTCCCCCTCTCTCATATATTATATTGCCTACACTTTAGATTTATTTCATTTTATCATTCTGCATCGCCCAAAAAAGCTATGCCCCATATTTCCTTAACGCCAGACGTATCCTCCTCATCATATACGTAGGTTATAGAAAGGTTGTCTCCTATCTTGGCAAATACCAGCTCCTCGCCTACGTACTGTCCGTCAACGTATTTCACAGAGCCGCGGTACACGTTTGTGTCACCGATATCAATGTAGAACACCGTGTTTCCGTTCACCGTAACGGTCTTTATATCATTTACCACGCCCGTGACGGTCTTGGTCGTATCTGAGTCCTCGACGTCTCCCGCGTCAATAACACCGTTTTGCACGAGCAACTCCTTGTATGCTCTCATAGCCTCTGCCTGAGTGCTTCCCGTGGCAACTATTCCATACTGCTCAACGTTGACAAGCGCATAGAGCTTGACAAGTCCTCCCGCGTCCTTGAGCACCATAATATAGGTCGCCTGACCCTTTACGTTTATAAGCGACGGGAAAGATGCCACGTAGCCCTTTTCCTGAACCTCTCCCTCGGCCGCCATCATCGCACTGTACTCCTCGGCACCTACTACCGAGTAATATTTATATTCACCGGTGCGTGCGTTACTTATAATGAAGCCTATATTGGACTCGTCACTGGTTACCGAGGTGACTCCCGTAAAGTACCATACGTCATCACCGATAACTATATAGCCGTAATCGTCGGTGGTCTGCTTGCAGTCCTTATTTCCAATTATGCTATTCATAAAGCCGCCCGACAGAGTTCCGTGCCAATTATACTTCTGCTCGGCAAGGTCACCCGAATATACGGCGTCTACCCACGGGGGAACCTCTCCGACAGAATATATTTCGCTATCTCCCGTGCAGGGATCGAATATTATTACCTCACTGACGTCCATAGCTCCAAATGGGAATATCTTGGGCATAAGGCACGAGATGATGTAGTAGGGCTTGCCCTGCTCGTCTATCTCAAAGCTTACGAAATCGTCAAATATTTTCGTAGGATAGTCAAATCGAAGCTTTCGCATAAGATCGTCCCCGAGATATCCGCTATCAACGTAGCGCAGGGGAGAATCAAGCTTTACATATTCCGCCGTGTTGTTTACGGGATCCACCATAACGTATCCGGGGATACCCTTATCCATATTGGATATCCATTTAAAGAAGTCCGCGTACTCAAGATTCGCAACCTTCTTAGGAGTATGCTTGTAGTTAATTTGAGTATACGTGTCGGATATCTCGTACTGCGAGACCACGTCTGATAGTGATCCCAGCGTTCTGTTTCCTATAATACGCGCGCTCTCGCCGTCCATAAGAGCAATATTGGTGACCTCGTTTGTCTCCTTCATATCTTCCGCAAAGACCGCCTCCTGTACCGTAATCACAGACGCATAGCCGCGCGCATTGAAGAAGGTAGAAGATATAATACTGCCTATAACCGTTATCACCACGGGTGCCAGAACTAATACTATCGGTAAAATTTTCGATTTGGAAATTCCCGACTCGAATTTTATCTTGATGTTTTTACCGCCATAAGATTTTTTTATGATGTCCCCACTAAATATAAAAGGATATGCAAACGACAGTATTACCGTCGCAAGATACATCCAGAATCCAGGGGAGGCGGGATTTATAGCGGGTAGTAGTACGTAAAAGGATACTGACGTAAAAATAATACCCGATACTATTGATAGGATTATCTTAGATTTGTTACTTTTCATAGCTTTCTCCAATATTTATATGATTTGGAAACGTGTTCCAAGCACTTACATTATATATCTTTTATGCCCATCTGTCAAGACTTTTCTCTTTGGGAGAAGGGCGAGAAAATCCAAGCGCCCGACGGCTAGTCGGGCGCCTTTATTATTTACAAGCTTTCGGCAAATCTTCTCTGCTCACGCTCTATATGCTCCGCAGTCTTCATATCCTGGATCTCGGAGGCATCGAGAACGAGCGCGAATTTTCTCTTTATTCTCACCCATTCTCCCCTTTTTATAATGCAGTTCTGTCCGTTGACCGCAACGTAAACGTCGTCACGGTAGCGGTCATTATCCTTAAATAGCTTTACCGAGATATACTCGTTGAGATATTCCTCATACTCTCTCGCTGCCGCCTTTTCTTTATCTTGGGCACTCTGCCTCTCGCCGCGAAGTCTGGCGTTCTCCGCCTCCTTTTCGGCAAGCTTCATCTCGTATTCCGCCTTTAGCGCGGCTATGTTTTCCTTGTATTTATCCATACTTGTCCTTTCCGCCGCCCGTGGCGGCATAAATATTATTGATGAAATTTTTGGGGGTGTGGGACCCCTTTACAAAAGGGGTCCCACTGATTGGTATCTTAAAGAGCCGATGCGGCTGTCTCGATACGAATCATAAATGCCTCACAAAGACGAACGGTGACCTTGGTAGCCTTCCAGCCAACTGTTGCTCTCTGATTGAGAGGGTCGGAGCTTCCGGCACTTCCGAGCTGCTTGACTATATGCTCAAGTCCGCCGTTTTCAAGAGAGGTCGTTCCGTATGCGTTCTCACCGAAGATGAGGGTTGCGTAGACGTCAACGCCCTCCGCGCCCGCCTCTCCGGGATAGATGATATCGCCCGCTTTGCAGGTAACGGATGCGGGAGTTACCTTTGTGGAGTCCTCGCAGAGAGTGATGGAGGAGGCGGTATTGGCAGAAACGTAGTATTTCTTGCCGCCGATAAGCACTTCTCTGCCAACGAGCTCGTCTGCCGCAACGCCCGCGCCAGTTTTGAAGCTGACAGTGGCACTTTCCTGAGCCGCTGCCGCGACCTCAAGAGTTCTTGCGTCTGCCGCAAGGTCGGAAGCGTGGAACACCTTCGCCTCGGTACTTTCGATGAATCTCACGCCCTCTATCTTGCCTATCTCTCCCTCGAATATAGCTGTGGGATCTGCATACTGATGAGGATATTTCCAGTTGGGATCGGACATAAGATCGTATGCGCAATCGGGGTGAATTATAGCCACGTATGCGCCGTCTATCTTCTCCGCGTTCTGATTCTTGAGGAATCTTACCGCGCGGCGAATGGCGTCTACCGTGAGATAACAGTTTTCCTCTGCATTAGCGCTGCCGCCAACTATCTGTGAACGTGAGCTTACCTTGCCCTCGCCGTACTGTACGTTTGTACCTCCAACAAGCACCTCTCTGGAAATGGTATCAAGAGTTCTTCCCGCCTGAGAGCCGAGAAGCTTTGTAGCCATACAGAGATTGTTGTCGATAGCCGTCATAATGAGCAAGTCGGTAAGCTCAACGTAGCCGCCGTACTGCGCAACCGTCGCATTGACAGTACCCATATTGATGGTCTGTCCCGAAGGTGTCACGCCCTCGGCTATAGGATCAGTGATCTTGGGCAGCGGATCGTACTTTCTGAACTGCACCGATTTACCGTTACCTGCGGGGATAGTGTGCTTCTGCGCGAAGCGGTCATGTACGAGCGCAGGCTCTGCGTGGTCGATGAGATAGTCGGAATAATAGGTTCTCATCTCGGGAGAAAGTCCCGCGCCCTCCTCATATTCCTTGACCGTGCCCTTATTTACGTTTATCTCCCCCTCGGTACCGAGCACCGTCTCGCCTGCACCGAAGAGCTGGAGGTCTGTGATGAATTTTATCATTGTGTTAAAAATTTTCCTTTCTTTTGTGCCTCGCGCTCACGCGCTCGGCATTTTTTGCCTATTTTGTGTAAAGTTTTTGTTGTTTTTTCAATATTTTGTTTCTAAAAACGCCTCAAAAATACAATTTTTTATTGCTTATGCGAGCTAAATGACGAATTTGGGGATTTTATATGGATAAACGTCAAAAACGTATCTTTTCGCCCCGTCCCGCTCTTTTTGCCATGCTCTCGCGCTGACTTCTCGTGAGTCTGCTCACGTCAAAGGGCGCGGGAGCGCTCCTTGGCAAAAACGCGTTCTCATCGGGTCTCATTTTTCTTGCCCGAAATGCGTCCGTTACTCTGCGCTCGGCTTCAAGAGATGCTTTCTCTCTCTCGACGCGCAATATCTCATCAAAATGTGAGAGCTTGTAGGCGTCGTAAATATCAAAGCCCTTATCTGTGAGCGCAAGTCTGGACAGACGTCTGAACGTCTCATTCAGCTTAGCGCTTCTTGCCAGATATTCAGGGAATCTCTCCAAAAGCCCCTGCTCATACTTATCTATACTCGCGTCAAGCTCGTCGTCTGACAGCTCGCGCGTCTGTGTCTGTTGCCTGAGTGCCTCCTCAAGAGAACTCACCTTTTCTTCAAGAGCCTTGTATTTCTTGAAACGTCTGTTTATTATTTTCTGCGTGTCGGCGGCGTAAAGCTCCTTGAACTTAGTGCGTATCAGCCTTTCGTACTCCTCCCTGTCGCTTGCCTCACTGTTCTCGGCATCCTCGGCAGGCTCAGAGACGTCATACGCATCCTCGTCCGGCTTATGCTCCGTCGTAAGCTCCTGCGTCTCGGCAGGAATATCTATATCTGCGCTCTCGTCGGGGAGCGTACCCGTACCGTTTTCCAAAAAAGTCAAATCTAACCTCCTATTCCTCTCGGAATGAATGTGCGGGAAAAGCTTTTTCCTATCTTATTATCCGGGCTTGCCGAGCTTCCAGCTCCACAAGGAGTTGGAGACGTTGACAGTTCCCGGGTAGGAGAGCTGTATCTGCAAAAGACCTATACATGCCTGCTTCATAGCCTCCTCCCCACCCCGTGAACATTCTATGTCGGCAAATCCCGACCTTGCGGCTCTGATATTTGCCTTGAACTCGGAGTTTGCGAGATATCCCGCAAGAGCGTAAAATATCCCCGATACAGCGGCGCATACTATATCCGCGCCGCCGTCACCGTATCCTGCGTGCCCCGACACCGTCAGTCGCAACGTGTCCTCTCCACTCTCGTAAAAATGCGCGAGTATCACGTATTCTTCTCCGAGTAGCCGTCAAGCTCGTAGCCGTACTCGCGGCGCAAGGACGCCTTGAGCTTACCTACGCCCTCAAAGTCCATAAGCTCCAGCATTATAAGCGTTTCCTTGGCGTTTTCACGCTTGAAAGCGCCCGCATCATAGAGTTGCTTTGCAAACTCGTTCTTCTGCTGTGACTCAGTGGGAGATTTTTTGGTCGCGTTTATCTCAATGTCAAAAAAGGGCTTGGGACCGTCGTCACATCTGAGCGCCTTTCCCGAAAAACTCAGGTACTCATGTCCTCCGTCCTCTCCAACTATGCGGAATATTCTTGCGGCGTCGTAAAACTGTCTGATGAGCTCTATTACAAGAGATACTACTCTGATGTAAGCTCTATACGTCTCCTCAATACCGTCTCTCGACGATTTTGCACCCGCTTCACGCAAGATGTTGATGGCTGACGCCGCCGTAACACCGCCCGTCACACCGCCTTGGGATACATCTCTTGAGCCCGTTACCTCCTTAAGCTCGTCTATCTTGAGCCTCTTGATGTCCACGATAGAGTCATCCATGGGAGCTATTTCTATCTGGCGCAGCTTTTCCTCGTCTATGTCTCCCTCAACCTCTACGATGCTTTTCTCAAGGTCAAGAAAATCCTTTTCATTCACACCAAGGCTTCGCTTTGCCCAGAATCTTACCCTTGACGCCCAATCCGTATAGGAAAGAACGTTGTGGTCTATTTTGTTTATGTAGTCCTGAATGCCTCTGCCTATGGATATCATTCCAAAGCCGCAGATACCACTGTCTCTGGGATACATTCTGTCGAACACGACGGGATACTGTCCGTGCTGATACCAGCCGTGTACACAGCCCTCGTCGTTCTCTGAGCTGTAAAGCACACAGTCTCCCACAAACTTACAGTAGTGCAATACGGGTGAGCCCTGCTCGTCGTATCTCTTGTAATACCAATCCACCACAAGACATTTGTCCTGCGTGTCGGCATATCCGAGCATAGAGGCGAGTTTTACGTCAGCATCTATTGACGCGCCGTAGTTGAAATGAGGATAAGCCGCTTCGGTAGCCTCAATATCGCGCATAGAAACTATAAAAAGGTCCTTACTGCTCTGTATATCCGAAACGCCGACGTCCCAGAAAATATCTCCTACGTCGATAGCTTTGATATCAATATCACCAAGTCCGTCTCCGAGCGAGTTGTTCCAGAAAACTCCGTATATAGCAGTTCCGTGCTTCAGCTTTTCCCAGGAGTTGTCAGAATAGGTCTGCTCGAAATTACATCTTTGAGTGATAACGGGTATGATTTTTGAGAGCATATCCGCATTTTTCTCGTCTCTTTTTTCGCGAGGAAGGCAGGTGCAGCTCGGAATATTGTCTATAATATCCGCGTGCTTGTTGACTATACTGTTGAATATCCAGGACGACGAGCCGTCTGCCGTATATACCGCTCTCCATGACTCCTTTTCGGACATTATCCTGCTTTCAATGTCCCTCTTGCCGCGCTTATACGAGGTAAGCGTGGACACCGCGTAGGAAATATCGGGAGAGCGCGTGTTTTTCTTATGATCCATTGTTTTCTTCCTTTCATTATAGTGCGGCAAGATCAGCCGCCAAAGCGGGCGCGGGGACTATAGGGCGAGGGTGTAGAGCTACGCAGATCAAGAGGGTCATACTCCACAGATATGCCCGTTGCCTCTGCTTTTTTGAGCGCCCGTACAGGACGCGCCATACAGACGTAGCGGAGCTCGTCATAGATATGGTCCTCTCCGTCGCTGTCAACGTCCTCCACGTCGGTGGAATCATAGACCAGACACGGAAAGGTCCTTATAAACTGACGGCAGGTGGAAAAGACGTAAAGCCTCGGGCGTCCCGACTCGTCAAAGGTAAGACGGTTGTGCACCTGTTGCTTGCCTGCAACTCGGGAATTGTCGGCTCTGTCCCAATATATCCCTTGCCTTTCCATGATGTCGCCGATACTCTCACCGCCGTTCTTCTGATATATCGCGGGGTCGGCAACCCCATAGATGCATCTGCCGCGCAGATTATCGTCCTCACGCTCTATCCTCTTTATCTCGGAGGCTATGCGTGACGCTTCCCAGCGCACCCCGTCGTTAGGAGTTGAGGTGCAACCGTAAAGCTCGCGTATTCGGTATAAGACTCCGTCGCGGTCCTCCGCGTACCAGCCGACCGAAAACGGTCTTGAATATCCCCAGTCGAAGCCACGCAGTATCCGCCAATCCCTCGGCACTTTAAAGGGAGAGATGACGTGTGTGTCAACTCGGTCAAGATATCCGTCGGGATTGTTTCGCCATTCGGCAAAGACCTGCCCCGAAAAGCCGTCCCAATCTCCGTATAGCAATGCGGCTCTCTCGGCCTCGGGGAGTGAGGCTAATCTGGTCAGATAATCGGGATCGTTCTCGAGCAGTATCTTATTGTCAAAGACGGTGGACGGGACGAATATCCTTGATTTTCGCCTGATCTCCTCACGCCCGTCCGGGAATTTCACCTTAACGCTCTCCCATATCGTCGTCATAGGGGGCGCGGGGGTGATGAATCTCTCCTTTACCCAACCGTGACCTATGCCCCCGGGATTTGCCTGTGCGCGCATATAGCATCTGGTATCGGGACCGCTCGGGCGGTTACGGGAGAACAGATAGCTGTACTCGTCCCATGTGAATTGCGTCAGCTCGTCAAAGTCTATAAAGTCGTATCGCTTACCCTGATAGTTATATCTGTCGTCCTGATGCGCCAAGGAGCCGAAATATATCTTTGCCCCCGACGGAAAACGCCAGAAATGCTTGGATTCGTTATACACGGCGTCGGGGCAAAAGCCCGAATATATCTCGTGCGAGCGGTCTATGAGCTCGGAGAGCTGTGGGTAGGTCTTTCGTAGAATAAGTCCGCGGTAATGAGGGATTTTCACTTGTCTGAGCGCCTCTGCCAAGGCACAGTCGCTCTTCCCTCCGCCCGCGGCGCCTCCGTAGAGCGCCTCGTCCTCAAGGCGCCGCATAAACTCGGCTTGTCTGGGCTGAGGTCTCCATATCACTCTGTCACGTGAGCCTGTTTTGGGTATCAACTTATCTGTCATAGCCTTGACTGCGCTTACGCGCGCTCCTCGTCGGGACAGTCGTCTATCATATCCGCCTCGGGTATCTCCACTACACCGAACAACTCAGACTCAAGGTCTCCGTGTCCCTTTTCTCCTCTGTCGTTCCAACGGTCAGGTTGCCTGCTTTTGAGCCAGAAGGTCTCGGCGCGAAGATCGGGCGGCACGAAGTTCTCCTCAACTCCCGTTGCCAGCTCCTCATACTCCCGTATCTTCTTGCCTGTCTGAGGGTCGTAGTCCACCCTTTTAAGCTTGTAAGTTTTATTTAGTGCCACGTTGTAGCCTACCGCCTT
Organism: uncultured Clostridia bacterium; assembly: GCA_904501865.1. Classification (GTDB taxonomy): domain Bacteria; phylum Bacillota; class Clostridia; order Oscillospirales; family CAG-272; genus SVTX01. Next base: position 2,853 of record CAJGCF010000014.1, on the reverse strand, counting down.
CTTGTAAAGCGCCTCTATAACGGCATAATCCGAACCCGATCTGCCAAGCTCAAGCGCGGCGGAAAAAGAGGGATATTGCTTTTTCCAACGTCTGAATGTGGATAGCTCAAGCGCGGAGCGTGCGGCTATCTCCTCGTCGGGAAGTCCGTCCTCGGCGAGACGGCGGAGATGCTCAAGCCCAAAGCTCTCGCACCAACGCTCAAATTTATTGTGCGGCACAGCGCTCTCCGCTCTCGCAAACAGAGCTTACCTCAATAACGTAATCGTCGCCCTCGGACAGTGCCGTGACCTTGTATTTGCCAAGCGCCTCGCTGATGGTCTTTTTAGGTATTCTTACCGCACCGTGCTTGTCTACAAGCACCGCGATATACGCCGAGAGTATCACATTGGCGCTCTGTGCCGCGCCCGCCTTCTCCACAGCCTCTTTTATCTGCTGATTTTTACGGCGCAATATGTATATTATGCTCTTAAGCTTTTGGAACATTGTTCTTTTCCTTTCTCTTGTTGTGAATATTTTCTTTCGTAGTGGTTATCCATAGCCGTCTTGAAGGGACAGCTTTTCCAGGCGGTCGGGTGGCCACACCAACCGTAGAGTACCTCTCGCCTTGTCTGCCTATCAGGGAACGTGAATCTTGCGCACTCGCATATCGTTCTCTCAAGGCTTCTCGCGTCCTTCAAATACGGACACATTCCCGCAAATGCCATGATCATGCCTTTCTACGCTCGGCGCACAGGCGGGCGCCTTAATAAGCGTTATATAACTCGTTAAGTTTGCTTAACCTTAGATGCGAAATAAAAAACGTGCAGATAGCTCAAAATAGATATGAGGCGTTTTTGTGGGGCTTTGGAGAATACTGGGACTCATATCTGAAAAAAGCATCACTTTCCGTCGATTTTTATGCATTTTTAAAGGTGTTAGAGAAATAAAGCAGTTGCTTCCCTTGCCTGTCGCGCTTACTTAACTGTCCAAATTATAGCACATTTGTTCTATTTTGTCAACCCCAAAATCAAATTAAATTTCTTTAACTTTTTTTCGAAAAACTGTTGACAGTTGCTTAACTTTGTGATATAATATAGAAGGAAGCAAAAAGTGAGTGTCTTTCTCGCTTTTTGACATCAAAGCTTTCAACACTCACCCTGAACGGAGACTGATATGAACGATTTTAAATCACGTTTGGCCGCCGCGATGGCAGAGAAAAACATAAAAGCCGCCGAGCTCTCTCGACGGACGGGTATTTCAAAGCCTCGCTTAAGTCAATATAAAAACGGCGTCTACGTCCCTAAGGCCGATGCCATCTGCGCCATAGCGCGCGCGCTTGGCGTAAGCGAGGCTTATCTTATGGGCAACTCCGACTCCCTTAATGCGAATATCGTCTCGAGCTCAGGCTTCAAGGCGTTACCCGTGGTAGGCGAGATAGCCTGCGGCGCTCCTATATTTGCAAACGAGGAGGACGGCGGTCTGGTATATACCGATGCCGATACCGACGCAGATTTCTGCCTCATAGCCAAGGGAGACAGTATGAAGGACGCAAGGATATACAATGGTGACACGGTCTTTATAAAGAGAATGGACTCTGTCAACAACGGTGATATCGCGGCGATAATAATAAATGATGAGGCTACTCTCAAAAGGGTTTACTACTACCCCGAAAGCTCCAAGCTTATGCTGATCCCCGAGAATAGCAGCTACGAGCCTATGGTATTCTCGGGCGATGAGCTTGAAAAGATCCACATTATCGGTAAAGCCGTTGCCTTCAAGTCAAACATAGGTTGATCTCAACCTATAAGATCCTCAATAACGTCATCAACGTGTAAGCTTGACACGTCGCATCTGTTTATAATGTCGGATATCTCGGATATTTTGTTCTCGTCACAAGTGACGTCGTTTATGATTCGGCGCTCGCCGTCGGGCATACAAAGCTCCAAGCCGTAGCTGTCGTTTTGATGGCTTATGATCTTGCATTTAACGTATGATATTTTCATAATGTATTTCCCTCTCCGACACTCGCCCAACTTACAGGGGCATAGGTCTTATCCTAAAAAATTGGAGACGATTACAATTATATCACAAAAGTCAGGTCGTTTAAGATTAAGATTTGTCGGTGAGAATAAAAAAAGGCTCAAAAAACCTCAAACATGTGTAAATTTGATGCGAAACGTCAGTAATCTTCAAAATACACGCGAATAATATTCAAAATTACTGCAAAATATTCGATTTAAAATCACCTTTAATCAAACAAAAAGCTCATTTAAGATAAAAAATCATATATTTTTTACATTGATTTGAGTATATATACAACATCTGTCATAATTTAGCAATTATAATGAAAAATAACAACAATTCTCAAAGCGCATCGGGCTCGCTCCATTCGGGACACAGACAACGCCTCAAGGAAAAGTTCTTAAAGGATTCAGGCAGAAGTCTTGCCGACCACGAGCTACTTGAGCTCATACTCTTTTTCGCGATGCCGCGAGTCAACACCAACCCAATAGCCCACAGTCTTATTGACAAGCTCGGCTCTCTTGATGGAGTGCTCAACGCCACGCCTGAGCAGATAGGCTCGGTAGAGGGCGCGGGACAGAGCACGTATCTTCTTATGGCGGCGGTCAGTGAAATGAACCGACGCATAAAGCTTCAAGCAGATCCAGTCGTCAAAAGATATGATACGTTATCCTCGGTCGGAAGCTTCCTGTCAAATTATTATAAGGGCATGAAAATAGAGCAATTTTCGGCTATGCTCTTTGATAACAGTATGAGACTTATAGATTTCGTAGTTCTCTCCTCGGGAAGCGTGAATAGCGCGCCCTTCGACGTAAGAGAGCTTGCGAGAGTTGCGCTATCAAAGGACGCGG
>CAJGCF010000013.1 GCA_904501865.1 uncultured Clostridia bacterium | reverse complement strand
GGTGTCTCGCAATTTGCGTTGGGACAAGTCTTTGTATGGGTGTTGTCACCGTTTGATACCCATGCACCGTAGTTGTGTCCGAGAACGTCACCGTACTCTTCTTCACAAGCGGTACATGTAGCCTTACCCTCGCAAGTTGCTGTGCCACCTGCGCAATCTTCGGTTGCGGAAGGTGTCTCGCAATTTGCGTTGGGACAAGTCTTTGTATGGGTGTTGTCACCGTTGGATACCCATGCACCGTAGTTGTGTCCGAGAACGTCACCGTACTCTTCTTCACAAGCGGTACATGTAGCCTTACCCTCACAAGTAGCGGTACCACCAGCGCAGTTTTCGGTTACGGAAGGTGTCTCGCAATTTGCGTTGGGACAAGTCTTTGTATGAGTGTCGTCACCGTTCGATACCCATGCACCGTAGTTGTGTCCGAGAACGTCACCGTACTCTTCTTCACAAGCAGTACATGTAGCCTTACCCTCACAAGTTGCTGTGCCACCTGCGCAATCTTCGGTTACGGAAGGTGTCTCGCAGTTTGCGTTGGGACAAGTCTTTGTATGAGTATCGTCACCGTTGGATACCCAGTCGCCGTAATCGTGACCTGTTGCGGTGTCCTCATAGACATCATCATAGTAATATCCGCAATCGCACTGATAACGGTCGTATCGATGGTTTTCACAGGTTGCGGGATACTCTGTTTTGGTGTAAACGTGAGTATGAACAGTAATATTGCCATCTTCATCGACAGGCGGATTTCCGTGAACAGGCAGATGCTTATCAGCATCGTCGGTTACTGCACCACCTACTACTACATTGCCGGAACCATCGGCATTGCCTATCATACCGCCAATGCCATCAGATTCGATCTTGAACGAAGAACTGGGGTCGATGGTTTTTTTAGCCTTAAAAGTATAGGAAACGACAGTGCCATTTTCAACATCAGAGTCAGTTCCCATGTACATGCAAACAAGCTGGCCATCACTTCTCTTTTGCACTACAATTTCTTCAAACACGTCACCGTTTGCGAATGACACGTATTCAAGATTTTCCGCATCATAATCAAGCGCAAACTGTAAAACGCTTATTCCTGTTGTATTGTTTGCAATTTCAACATTGACTACAAAGGTCTCGCCCTCGTAAACTACGGCGGGGGTTGAATCATCAACCCCCACTATGATTTCTAGCGAGGAACCCTCTGCGCTGACGGCAAGCGTCGCGCAGAGTGTCAATATAACAAGCAAACATACAAATAAACTGCGTTTGTTTTGCATATTTTTACCTCGTATCAGTGATAATTATCTAACGCCGATAGCAACGAATTCAGCATAAGTGTATACGCCGCCGAGATACTGTGCAAGCTCGATGTAGTCAAGGCCATCTACAAAGCCATCTTTGTTGATGTCTGCTCTTGCATCATACTCTGCATCTTCCACATTCTCTATTTCGGCATTATTGTAAACGAATTCCTTAATTGCGCTAAGGTCGTTTACGCCTACAAACTTATCATTGGTAGAAATAGCACCAAGCTTTGCAACAACAATGTCGAGAGAGCTGCTCTCAAAGGTTGCAGTGATAACATCGCTATATCCATCAGCACCCTCAGCCTCTGGATCCTCGGGAGTAAGAGCGTTTACACTTACAGCCGTGATGGGCGTGGTTGTTGTATCTTCGTCAGCATCAGGAGCGAGGACATCATCGTAATCATCAACTCTGAATACAATCTGACCAACGCAAACCTTACCGTCAATAGTAACTGCGCTGTACTCAGATGTATCGCCTTCCTTACCATCAAGAAGGATGGTTCCAAGACCGTTTTCGCAGGTTGCAAAAGGAGTCTCAAAGAGGTTCCAACTCTGGCTTACATAGGTAAGTCTGTCAGCATCGTAGTTGAACACTATCTGGATGTTTTCAACCTTAGCCTCGGTACCCTCAAGGTAAACGTTAAGAACTACGAGACCGCCGTTTACAACGGAAGCACCGTTCTTAATGCCGCTGTCATAGTCGAAGGATACCTTGATTCCTGCAAACTCAGGATTTTCGGTCTTGGTCTTGCCACATTCGCAAACATAATGGTATATGCCATTTGTGCCGGGCTGAGGCTCAGCCTCGATTCTATCAAGACTCCAATCGTGATCTTCTCTGGTGTTGGCAATTTCAGTTCCGCAGATGTCGCAAACGTTCCAGTGCTCAAGATCTGAGTACTCAAAGAGATTCTCTTCTGTGGTGTGCTCAACTGCTCTTGTTTCGGTTTCGCCGCAGACCTCACACTCTCTGATCTCTGCACCGTCTACAGTACAGATAACTCCTTCAACCTTGGTCCATTCGCTCCAATCGTGACCTGCTGCACCAAGAGGAGCCTGAACGTCTGTGGGCTCAGCAAGCTCAACTCCGCAAGTGAGACAAACGCGAGTGGTGTAACCGATGTTGATGCAAGTGGGAGCGTATGTAACTTCCTTATCCTCGCCGTGTGACTTATCAATATCCTGGCCACATCCGTCGCAGTGACGGTCGGTGTTGGTATCTACGCAAGAATCTACAATTACGCCATTTTCATTCTTGTGTACGCCGGTTGCTTCAAGAACGCCTGCTCTTTCTTCATAGGTATAAGAACCGTTTTCGTTGGTCAACGAGTAGCGGTCGCAGTTTGCGCAGTAGTAACCTGCCTCATAACCTTCGCTATCGCAATCAGGCTCAACGCGATCAAGAGTTTCTACGTCATGTCCGGTTGCAGGGAGATACTCATCAAGGTAAATGATCTTACAGGTCTCGCACTGGTACTCAACGAACTGATCCTGCTCACAACCAAGAACGCCAACAACGCCGGTTGCTATATAGGTGTGACCAAGTGCTGCACGGTCGGTATCATAATAGTAACCACATTCACAAGAATGTCTGTCGGTACCGATAGCGGTACAAGTTTCATCGAGAATGATCTCTACAGTGTAGGTATGAGCGGTTACGTCCTTAACCTGACCGCAAGCGCACTCGTTCCAGTGGTTGGTATTATCTTTCTTGGGAGTCCAAGTGTGAGCTGTTACGTTGATCTTGTCACCGCAAACAGTACACTCTTCCCAGTGGTTATCAGCGTCTTTCTCGGGCTCATAGTCATGTCCGTTTTCAGGAATTTCAGCATAGCCCTCTGTTGCTCCGCAATCCAAGCAAGTTCTGCCTGTCTCGGTTCCCTTGTTTACGCAGTCGGGATCAACCTGATCTTCCCAAGCACCCCAATTGTGCGATGCGGGCTTCTGAATGAGAACGTCTCTGCCGCAATCATCACAGGTGTATGTATACATAGCGCCGTTTACACAGTCGCCCTCAAACAGTTCAACTTCTGTAGAAATATTAAGTGCATGGATCTTGTTAGCAGCTTCAACAGATTCATAAGACTCCGTTGCATTCCACTCATAGCTAACCTTGTTTCTATTCTCGGAGTAGCCGGGAACGTTGCAGTCGGTTCTGTCGCAAACCCAAACGTCATATCCCTCAGTGCCGTCACACGTAGGAGCAACGGTATTTGAATATACCATGTTGTGTCCATTTTCAGGTATTGTCTGCTGAGGAGTGACGACCACGCCGCAATCAGTGCGAGAGCACTGCCAGCCCTGAGTAAGACCTGTTTCGGTACAATTGGGTGCTACAGCCTCAAGCTCAACGGTGGGGTTGTGTCCGAGTTCGCCTATGTCGTCGCCTGCTTTGAGATTCTTGATGGTTGCATCACAGTCAGCACAACCGTAAGTTGTGTAACCGTGGTCGGTACAAGTGGGTGCGGTTACAACAGGATTTGCATCCCATGTTGCTGTAGCTCTGTCATCGTAAAGCTCACCCTGAGTTGTATCCCAAGAGTGTCCCTTCGCGGGAAGCTCGATAACTACGCTGCGGTATCCGCAATCGGAGCAATAAACGATACCGTTACCTGTGGTTGTACAAGTAGGAGCGTTGATATAAGAATCTACAGCGAGGTTGGTGTGGTTGCCTTCCGCGCCGCCGTCCTTGCCACCTTCTGCATCTACAGCGATGTCGCCAACATAATTAACGTTTGCTCCGTTGACTCTAAGATCGTAATCAACGCCATCAACGGTAACCTTGCCTACAGAAGCGTGATTACAGTTAGTATTAGCACAGTAAGAATAAGTATAAGCATACTGAACACAGGTTGCAGGAACAGAAACCTCTTTGATATCGTGCTCGGTAGCAGCAATAGGATAAGTGAAGGTTTCGCCGCAAGCATCGTAACGCTCACACTTGTAGGTGTAGCTTCCGTCAGCCTCGCAAGAAGCAGGGGTATAAGCGGTCACAAGATTCTTCTCAAGTGCCTGCTCGTAGGTATAACCAACGGTATGGCCAAGCTTACCCTCGCCGAACTCATAGTCCTCATAGTCGCAAAGCTTGCAGCTGATCGCGGTAATGGAAGCGAGAGTACAAGTAGCGGGAGTTATAACTTTATCAAGATCATGAACGACATCACCTGCAACAGGCTCGACGTATACGTGATCACACACAGAACACTTCAGTCCCGCGGTAACAGCATTAGTAGTACAATTACCTACAACCGCGCCGAACTCAACCTTGGTTGCGCCAACGCAAAGAGCAGGATCAACATCTTCCTGAGCAACGATAGTCTCGCCGCAAACGTCACAGTGCTTACCCTCGGTAAGACCGGTCTCAGTACATGTGGGAGCAACAGCCTCGTCGATGACCTCGGTATGACCGAGAGCAGATCCTGTGGTGAATCCGCAAACCTTACAGGTTGCAGGAGTTACACAGTCCGCAGGTGCATAGTCGTGCTCACAGTTTACAGGGAATGTTTCAGTCTCTCCGCAAACAGAGCACTCGTAAGTAGCAGAACCGGGAACAAGAACGTTGCCGTCGCCAACAGAGGGCTCGTCGTCAATGGATACGAGCACCCACTTGTGACCCTCGCCCTTGCCTTCAACCTCTTCGGTTATAACGTCTCCACAGTGTTCGCACTCCTTGGTGATAACGCCTTCGGTAAGGCAGTCACCAGTGGAACTGACAACTTCATATTTGTGCTCAAGAGCAGGAACGACCATAGCAGCCTCACCGGCAGACTCGGTGTATCTTACACCTTCAATAAGGTAGTCCTTACATACAGCACACTGCTGATATGCCTTGGTGCCGGGAACTCCGCACTCAGGCGCAACAGCGTCAACCACCTCGCTCCACTCGTGAGCGGTGGTAACATCAGCTTTTACATAGCTATCAACAAAGATAATTTTACAAACATTACACTGATAGGAAGTGTAACCATCCTTGTCGCATACAGGGGCGTACTCTTTCACTACTTCGTAGCTATTAGTATTAGCCAAAGTATGTCTTTTGTCTTTGCCGGGACAAGTCGGCTCTACGTCTTCTGCATACGCAAGAGTAACACATGTACCAGCAATCATTGCAAGCGCTATCACAAATGAGAGCACCTTAACAAATGTTCTTTTCATTTTTTCCTCCAAAAAAATGTTTTTCAAATTTGGATTTTAGGCAAATCCATAAGCCTATAGCCGAAAAATCTCAACCAGAACCCCCGAGAATCTGCATAAACAGGCACGCGGGTTCTCCCATTCATTTAGTGCGAACAGGCGACCCTACGCAAACCGTAGGCATCGAATCTCAATTCTTCGACTATATATAATCAGTTGTTTTTCGTCTCCCGACCGGGCCCGATCGGGGAAACGAAGTCCAACAGATATTCATTTCAAGGTTTCTCCAAAGAAGCTTTTGACTCTATAGGCATAGATATCCCTTTGAGAGATTCCTATGAGGATTATAGCACAACAAGCAAATATTGTCAATAAAGAGGGGTGTCAATTTACAATTTATTAACAATTTGGTTTGTATGACCTTAGGAGCGGATGTAAATTGATGTCCGACGCATAAGCCTATATATATAAAAATGATGGTTTTTTGCAAAAAATCCTCTCGTGCGCCGTTAAAATACTGGTTTTTTAGGGGGTTAAGCGTATTTTGAAGCATTTTCACTCTTTTTTTCATCATTTTTCGCGCGAATCAGGCAAAACCGCGTCTGAACGCGGAGCATTTTATAACATCCTCTTCCTTGTCATACATTATAGCACTAAAATTCCAAAATTTCAATAGTTTTTTCAAAGTATTTAGCCTCTCAATCCTGCCAATATATGCATAATCCCCTTAAAATTTACTCTATTTCCATAAATTGTAATTTTTTAGTTTTGCAGATTTTGCTCGCCGTGTCGTTTGCGCGGGCTCATTTTTTCAATTTACACTATATTCACACAACCGCGCTTTTTAATTAAAAATTTCGCATTATAATATTAACTAAAGGCAAAAAAATTCCCGAAAGGAATCGAAAATGTTATATATAAATAATAAAATGAAGAGGATTTATATATTTGCGGTGTTCATTGCATTGCTTTTACCCTGTGCAGCACTCGTTTCCTGTTCGCCCGTCGCCCTTTACAGCGAAGGAGACGGCGAGCTCCGCGTGGTTTGCACGACCTTTGCGCCGTTTGAGTTCGCAAGAGAGGTCGGCGGAGACCGCGTGACCGTAACCATTCTTCAGGATAGCGGCGCCGACCTGCACAACTACACCGCAACCAGTGCAACCTTGGACGCGCTCGCAAATGCAGACGTTTTCATATACGTAGGCGGCTCATCTGACGAAAAATGGGTGCCCGATGCCGTAGAAGCCTCCGGAAACAAGGAGCTTTTGACTCTTTGCCTTATGGATTACGTTACTGCTATTCACGCGGAGCTGGAAAACGACTGGCTTGAGCATGACCACGACCACGAGCACGAACACAATGGTGACGGCCATGAGCATAGCGGAGACGAGCACATCTGGACGTCTGTAAAAAACGCAAAAATCATAGTCTCTGAAATTCAGAAAGCCTTTTCACAAAAGGATTTCGATGGCGCGGATATTTATTCTGAAAACGCGGCGGAATACACAAAAAGGCTCGACGAGCTCGACGCAGAGTTCTCTGCGGTAGTCGCTACGGCAAGCAAAAAGCTCTTGGTTTTTGCGGATCGTTTCCCCTTCGTATATCTTATGCACGACTACCTGATTCCGTACCGTGCCGCCTTCAGCGGCTGCTCTACCGAGGTAAACGCGAGCTTCGAGACACAGGTGCAGCTCATAAATAGTGTAAAAAGCAACAACCTCGCCTATATTCTGACTATTGAGGGCGATGACAAGACTCTCGCAGAGTCCATAGCAGACCAGACGGGTTGCAAGATATTATCACTCAACTCCATGCAATCCATAAAAAGAGCCGATATTGAGGCGGGCGCAGACTACATCGAAATAATGAAACAAAATCTTGAGGTATTAAAGGAGGCGCTAAAATAATGTCTCTTATATCTTGCAAAGACGTTTCGTTAGGGTACGAAAATAAACAAGTTGTTGAAAAATTAACCTTTTGTGTAGAAAAAGGGAACTATCTCTGCATCGTGGGCGAGAACGGAAGCGGAAAGAGCACCTTGATGAAGGCGCTGCTTAAGCTAAAGACCCCCGCGTGCGGAAGTCTTGTCTACGGAGACGGCCTTAAAAAGAACGAGATAGGCTACCTGCCTCAACAGACTGCAGCACAAAAGGACTTCCCCGCATCGGTATATGAGGTCGTGCTATCGGGTAGACTCAACAAGTGCGGTCTTTTCCCCTTTTATTCAAAAAAGCACAAAGCAGAGGCAAAAAAGGCTATGGCGCTTCTGGGTATAAGTGAGTTGTCCTCGCGTTGCTACAGAGAGCTTTCGGGCGGACAGCAACAAAGAGTTTTGCTGGCGCGCGCGCTATGTGCTTCATCAAAGCTTTTGCTCCTTGACGAGCCCGTCACGGGACTAGACCCTCATGTCACAAAGGACCTTTATTCCGTAATATCCGAGCTCAACCGCGACGGCGTCACGGTCATAATGGTATCTCACGATATAGGCGCGGCGGTTCAATACGCCTCTCACGTCCTGCATCTCGCGCGCACTCCACGTTTCTTTGGGAAGGTTGAGGATTACCTCAAGAGCGACGCAGGCAGATCCTTCTTGAAGGGAGGCGAGAAAAATGCTTGATAAGGTATTAGCTTATTTTTCCGCTTACCCCACGGTAAGATACGCAACAGCAGCGCTTCTTCTGATATCCCTCTGTGCCGCACTGCTTGGTGTAAGTTTGGTGCTCAAGCGTTTCTCCATGATAGGAGACGGCCTGTCGCACGTGACCTTTGGCGCAGGCGCGATAGCCACCGCATTAGGACTTATGACGCCTATGTACGTATCACTCCCGTTGACCATAGTCGCGGCAGTGCTTTTGCTTAAAATACGCTCAAGCACCAAGATTCAGGGAGACGCGGCGATCGCTATGGTTTCGGCGGGCTCTCTTGCCTTCGGATATCTTCTGCTCAACCTTTTTCCAGGAAAAAGCGGGAGCATAAGCGGAGACGCGTGCTCGGCGCTATTTGGCTCGGGCATTCTCGGCATAGCCAGAGACGACGTTATAATATGCGCGTGCCTTGCACTTGTAGTTCTCTTTGTGTTCATATTCTTCTACAACAAGATATTCGCGATAACCTTCGACGAGAGCTTTTCCTCAGCCACGGGCATCAGGACCGAGCTTTATAACACACTTATTTCCATCATCACGGGCGTTATTATCGTAATAGCCATGAACATGGTCGGAGCTCTGCTCATATCCGCGCTCATCATATTCCCCGCGCTTTCAGCCATGAGAGTTTTCAAGACCTTTAGAAGTGTAACGATCTGCTCTGCGGTCATCTCGGTATTCTGTGCTCTTGTCGGCGTGCTGGTGTCACTTATGCTCAATACCCCGATAGGCTCCACTATAGTTGTGGCAGATATTCTCGTCTTTGCAGCCTTCTCACTTGTTGGTTGGCTCAAAGGTAAGGCGTAAGGGGGTGCTCTATATGAAAAAAACAATAATTATGATGCTGACGGCGGCACTGCTCTTGTGCGCGCTTGTGTCGTGTGATAGTGAATCCTCGTCGGGAATAGACCTAAGCGGAGTGGATTCGGATTTCACAATAATCAACAATCCTTACGAGACCTTGCTCTCCTTTATGACAAATCCGCAGGACTATCAAGGCAAGACTATTGCGGTCAACGCAATAAGCTCAGTAGTATACAACTTTGATAAAAACCGCGTAGACCGACACATTATGCTCGGGCTCGACCCCACGGGGTGCTGTAACGCCTTGTACGAGATACGCACCGACGACGGCAAATATCCGAACATAGGCGCAGACACGACATTTGTTGGAAATTTTACCGGCGACGGCTACATACACATCACCGATTTCGAGACAGCCGACACAGCGGAACGGCAGTACGACATAGACGCGCTTTTCATGAATGCCTCGGAGCTTAACAGCTTTATAGAAAAGTATATTGAGCAACAGTCGGAAAGTCAGTATTTTGAGCAAAAGATACGCATTTTCGGACACGTCGCAGAGGCAAGCGGATACAAATACCTTGTGGGCCTTGACTCAAACGGATATCAAACGTGGATAATCGAACTCTACGATCCTACGGGAAGTCTCTCCTTTCCCGTAGTCAGCGGAAACCTCGTCAATCCCGCCGAGATTATAGGCACGCTTTCGGTCTACTACGAAGACGGAACTCCGTATGCTTGTATCACAGTGGAGCACATTTCAAAGGTAGAGTGTGTTTTCTCATAAAACAAAAAAGGGGCTGAGTCATTTATATGCAGAAGGCGTGGTTTGGTTCTCGTAGGCGTACAAGGGTACGCCAGAAAGCCAAAACACGACTAAAAAAGCCAAATAAAATGAGGAAATCCGCCGAAAAAATCGGCGGATTTCGACATTTGAAAGACAAAAACTATATTTTTAAGTTGTTTTTTGTCTAGGCTCATAAAAGTGGCTTTTGTTCTGCGCTAAATGAAGCAGCCCCTTTTTTGTTATGATCTTCCCAAAGCGTATTCCGTAGGTGTGACACCCGTTATCTGCTTAAAGGTACGGCAGAAATGATACACGCTCGCAAATCCGCAGCTCTCCGCCACAGCGGCCACCGTGACGGAATTCTCCTCAAGCAGCTGCTTGGCATATCTTATACGAAGTTCGAGTATATACTGCTTTGGCGATACTCCGTACTCCTTTTTGAACATTTTTCTGAAATACACGTCGCTCATGTTTGCTTGCCTTGAAAGTTCTTCAACGCTGAGCTTGGGATCAAAGATATTTCCCCCGAGATATTCCATAGATGCACTTAGCGCCTTGTGACGGGGGTTTTCCTCCTCTGATATTTTAGATATGATAGAATAAAAAACACTCTTCATCTCAGCTTGAGCTCCACCCGTGTTCCACAGAGTCAGCATACGCTTGAAATCAATGGCATATCCGCTTGTGTTTTGTAAATGATAAACTATTGGGGTTTTAGCCTTAAAGGCTTCGGTGGCGTGGAAGTTGATTGTTGGAAAATCTCCCGTCTCGTCTCCGTGCAAGCGGTACGACGCGCACTCGGGCAGAATTATCGCCGTTTGCTTGTTTGATACGTACTCGCGACCGTCCACAGTATAGGTTACCTGACCGTCGTCAAAGCAAAAAGAGAGTGCGAACTGACGTCTGTTCCGTATCTGAAGATCTCTGCCGCGCGGAGACGGGATTATTCCCACTCCCGTTATCTCGGTAATTATTATATTGCCTATTTCTGACATTTATTGCGCCTCCGAGTAGTCTTGTCCGTCTTTTCACTTGTCCGAGCCTTTGACGCAGTTTTCGTGGGCTTGCCCTTGGGCGCCTTTTGGACTCCCTTGGGTCTGTCCTTGCTCCTTGCCCTTTGAGTCTTTCCCCTCGTGCCTCCGCGCTCTGCGTCAGGTTTGTTTTTGCTGCGGTCGCCGCTTCTCTCAGTTCTGGCGGGACGGACGAGACAACCCTCGCCAAAGCCTATGAGGTCCTCTCTGCCAGCTCGCGTCAACGCTTTTCTGACAAGGTCTGCGTTCTCGGGTCTGTTATATTGCAAAAGCGCCCTCTGTAGCCGCTTTTCGTGATAATCCGTAACCACGTAAACAGGCTTCATATCAAGGGGATTTATGCCCGTGTAATACATAACTGTTGACGCAGTTCCCGGTGTGGGATAGTAGTCCTGCACCTGCTCGGGTGCGTATTTGTCACGCTTGAGGCACAGAGCGAGCTCTACGGCGTCCTGCAAGGTAGAGCCGGGGTGGCTCGACATAAGATACGGCACAAGATATTGCTCCTTGCCTATCTGTCGGGTTATATCAAAAAACTTTTTTCTGAATGACTGATATACCTCAAAATCAGGCTTGCCCATACATCTGAGCACTCCCGACGAACAATGCTCGGGAGCTACCTTGAGCTGTCCCGACACGTTGTCGGCAACCAGCTTGCGGAAAAAGGCATCGCTCTTGTCAAGCATAAGATAATCAAATCGAATTCCAGAGCGTATAAACACCTTTTTGACACGGGGCATCTTCTCTATCTCCCCTATAAGATGAGTGTATTCCGTGTGGTCGACCTTGAGATTTTTACAGGGCGTGGGCGCAAGACACTTGCGTGTCGGACAAACACCGTCCTTTAGCTGCTTTTCGCAGGAAGGATAGCGGAAGTTTGCCGTGGGTCCTCCAACGTCGTGAATATAACCCTTGAAATCGGGCATACTCGCAATTATCTCCGCCTCGCGAAGAACGCTCTGCTCGCTCCTCGAGCGCACCGTCCTTCCTTGGTGGAACGCCAAGGCACAGAAGTTGCAAGCTCCAAAGCAACCGCGATTGTGAGTTATGGAAAACTTAACCTCCTCGATAGCGGGGACACCCCCCTCCGCATCATAGGACGGATGGTATGCCCGCGCGTAAGGAAGCGCATAAACAGCGTCAAGCTCCTCTCGCTCAAGCGGAGGCATAGGGGGGTTCTGTACGAGCATCTTTCCGTCGTAAAGCTCGCAGATAGCCTTGCCGTTTATTGAGTCTTGATTTTTATACTGTACGCCGAAAGCCTCGGCGTATTTTCTTTTGTCACTCTTAAGCTCATTGTAGTCGAAGGTCGCGGCGACGGGGTAGTTTACCTTGTCATCGGGACGACACATATACACCGTGCCGCGTACATCTCTTATTTTTTTGACGGGCACTCCGCGGTCAAGCAGCTCGGCAATACGCACGAGTATCTTTTCTCCCATACCGTACGTCAATATATCCGCCCTGCTATCCACAAGCACCGAGCGGCGCACCTTGTTGTCCCAATAGTCGTAATGCGCGAAGCGGCGCAAGGACGCCTCAAGGCCGCCAAGGATTATCGGAACGTCGCCGTAAGCCTCTCTTATTCTGTTTGAATAAACTATCACGGCTCTGTCGGGGCGCTTACCCATTTTACCGCCGGGTGAATAGTAATCGTATGTACGTCTTTTCTTGGCGGCGGTATAGTGCGCGACCATTGAGTCTATGTTACCTGCGCTGACGAGAAATCCAAGTCTTGGGCGACCGAATCTCTTGAAATCCTCACAGCTCTTATAATCAGGTTGTGCGAGATACGCCACTCTGAACCCACGGCTCTCGAGCACTCTGCATATTATCGCCGCGCCAAACGATGGGTGGTCGACGTAAGCATCTCCGTCCACGTAGACAAAATCGGGCGCGTCCCAGCCGCGAAGGAGCATCTCCTCGCGCGTCACGGGAAAAAATTTACTGTTTTCTGACATTTTTATCTCCATTCCGCTCTCGCGGTCAAGGCGAACAATTACCTTTTCTTTTTTTCTTTCTTAATGCCGAATATCTTTCTGAGGATAGGCGAAAGTATGCCCGGCGAGCGAAGCAAGACTATTTTCATATCACGGCAGCTCTCCTTTCAATAGATTTACTGTCATTATATGCGAAAATTCGCCCCGCGGTCATAACAGTCACGCGTCACGCGACTCTATTATGTAAACCGCGCCCTTTTTAACGGTTATGAGCGCGCAGTTTTTTTCTATCTCGTTGGATATCGCGAACTGAAATCCACGGTCAAGGTCGCGTGATTTGAGCGGATATTTCCCACCCTCGATGCTCACCTTTTTGACCTTGGCGTCAAGCGCAACTATCGAAAAATACTTATACTGACTGCGAACAAGTATATGTCCGCTGTCCTTGATGAATCTTATTCTGTTGTGCCCGTTGACCACGTACGCAGGTATCCTTTTTGCCCAGAGGCCTTCAAGTATAGCCAAAATCGAGAGCGTGTGGTCTGCTCTGCCCGAGGTGCTTCCGACTATAACTATCTCATCCGCTCCTCTCTGCAAAGCCACATCCACGGCAAGCTGAGTATCCGTCACGTCTTTCTCGGCAGGCACTCGCAAAAGCTCGTCTATATCCGAGGGTATATCACCGATAGAATCAAAGTCTCCGAGGAGTATGTTTACGTGCGCTCCCATAGCTTGCGCGTTCTTATATCCCGAGTCGGCGCATACAACAAGGTCACCCTCCTGCACCTGCTCAGCTATTAGGTCGGCAAAAACCTCGCCGCCACTGAATATAAAGGCTTTCATAACAACACTTTTCTCCGAATATTTTACTTATCCCATTTGTGCTTATTTTTAAGTATCTCGAAAAGAGAGACGTAGCTGTCGTGTCGACTCTTTGCTATCTCCCCGCTCCTGACCGCCTCTACGATAGCACAACCGTCCTCTTTTAAGTGCGTGCATTTGGTATATCGGCACTGTCCTATCCTCTCATTTATCTCGGGGAAAGCAAGGGGCAGGTCGTCAAGCTCAAAAAAGTCAAATCTTTCAAAATCCAGCATTGAAAAGCCGGGGGTGTCGGCAAAATAAGAGCCGTTCCCGATAGGATAGAGCGTGACGGCGCGCGTGGTGTGTCTTCCTCTATCGGTCTTTCGGCTAACTCCTCCCGTGCTTAGCTCAAGTGACGGAAAAAGCTTATTGAGCAAAGTAGATTTTCCAACTCCAGATGCTCCCGCCATGGCGGCTATCTTGGAGATGAGATGCGCGTCTATAAACTTTCGTATCTCCTCTATTCCCTCACCCGTAGCGCAGGAAAGCACGAACACGCGGTATCCCGCCTTGGAATAGACCTCTTTGAGCCTCTGTGCGCTCTCGCGGTCAAGCTCACATTTTTCTATCACGATAATGGGCTCTATATCGTTGTGCTCAAGTATAGCCGTCAGTTTGTCCGTCATATCGGGCATAGGCGTGGGTTTTGCCGCCGCCATTGCTATAAAAACACAGTCAAGGTTGGCTATCGGAGGGCGGATAAGCGAGTTCCTTCTGTCGCACATCTCAGCGAGCACTGCATTCTCCTCGCCCGCCGACACGTCAACACGCACGGTGTCTCCCACGAGCGGAGACAGATTATTATGCCTGAACGCACCTCTTGCTCGGCAGGCTATCTCTCGCGCCGAGGCCTCTCCCGTTATCCTGACGGTGTAAAGGCCGCCGACGCACTGTGTAACTATCCCTGTCAAAATCTCATTCATTTATTTTTCCGTACGGCTTGTCGGACTCTTTCTGACCGAAAAATCCGAAGATTCCCTTTCGCTTTTTCTTTTCCTTTTCTTGTTTTTGGGTCTGCGTCTCGCTCTCCTGACTGCCCAGACTTACCACAAGGTCAATATACGTGCCGTGCTCCACGTAGATGTCGGGCATAAGGCTTTGACTTATGACCGCGCCCTCGGGCAGAGTGGTCGAATATTGACTCTCTATCTCACCTACGCAAAGACCGAGCGACATAATATCCGCGCACGCATCCTCGCGTTGCATTCCCGTAAGGTCGGGGACCTTGACAGAGCCGCTCACGCGGCTTTTGCTCACAAAAAGCGTTACCTGCTCGCCTGCCTTAATAGGTGATCTTGTCGGGGGTGAGCAGTCAAGCACTATCTCGCTCTCGCTATCGCTATCGTACACGTAGACCGTGCGCACCCTTGCGCCTATTTCGCGCAGTGCCGTTGCCGCCGACATATACGGCAGTCCCACGACGTCGGGCACTTTGTTTGTCTTTTGACCAAGGCTTATAGTGAGAGTTATAGGACAGACGCCTCCGTCGGCGTCTATTTTTCTTCTCGCACTTCCAAAGGGCTCTTGTGAGATGACCTGTCCTCGCGGAGTGTCATCGGAATACACCCATTCCTTGATTATTACGAATGGAACGTCCACCCTTGCCTCGACCTCGTCTTTACCTACAAAATTCGGCACGGTAACGGTCAGCGTCTCGCTCTGTATTGGCAAAAAGTAATACGAGAACACAAGCGCCGCCCCAAAGACGAATACTAAAACAGAGCATATAGCCCCAAATAAAAGCCTTTTGAGCCCTTTTCTGTCTTTATTTTCCTTGTTTTTCACGCAAAAGCCTCCTATCCGTTAATTATGTAAAGCTTGCGTGAAAAAGGTTAATTTTTTATAATTTTGTTATTCCCGCGCGTCTGCCGATTCCCGTCTGAGCTGTCCGCAGGACGCGTTTATGTCAGAACCCAGCGTGCGCCGTATGGTTGCTCTGATGCCGCGCTTTTCAAGCTCGGCGGCAAATTTTCTGACCGCCTCTCTGCCGGAGCTTTGAAATCCGCTCTCGGTCACCTCGTTTACAGGTATCAGATTGACGTGTATAGGCATAGTCTCTGTGCGACTGCGGAGCTTTGCGTTGAGCACGCTTGCAAGATGCGCCGCAGACTCAGGCGAGTCGTTTTTGCCCGAAATGAGTGTATATTCAAACGACATTCTTCTCCCAGTAGTCTTGTAATACTCACGGCACGCGTCAAGCAGATCTGACACTCCCCAGGAATTATTTACGGGCATTATCGCCGAGCGTGTTTCGTCGTCTGGCGCGTGAAGCGATATCGACAAGGTAATGGGGAGGTCAAGCTTTGCCAGCTCATAAATCTTCGGCACTACGCCACAGGTAGAGAGAGATATGTGTCTGTACCCTATATTGACGCCGCCCTCAAGATTGACCAGCTTTAAAAACTTAATAACATTATCATAATTGTCAAGCGGCTCCCCAATCCCCATCATGACCACGTTTGAGATGCGTATGCCAAGGTCTCTTTGCGCGCCTATTATCTGTCCGAGCATCTCGCCTGCCTCAAGGTCGCGCACTCTGCCCGCCAGAGTTGACGCACAAAACTTGCAGCCCATTCGGCAACCGACCTGCGACGAGATACATATAGTATATCCGTGCTCGTATTTCATTACGACAGACTCTATACAGTTTGAGTCCGACAGCTCAAAGAGATATTTTACCGTGCCGTCAAGCCTTGATACAAGCTTTTTTCTGACGGTAGGCAGTGAGCAATCCACCGCCGCCGATATCTTCTGCTTGGTCTGCTTGCCCACGTTGGTCATTTCCCCGAGAGTTATTCCCTTGTGTAGCTGGGTAAATATCTGCTCGGCTCTGTACGCAGGCTCTCCGAGTGCCCGTACAAGCTCTTTAAGCTCCTCTGGCGTATATGATAGAATATTATTCATATGTAAATACCCTGTTCTTTACTGTTTTCGTATCATCTTGGAAATAAAAAATCCGTCCGTACCGTCCGTATCAGGAGAAAGCGACAGCATTCCTTCGCGGCTTTCTCTGCCGCCTACCTGAAAATCAAGAGGCTCAAAATCCGTGTGCTCCGCTAAAAATCTTTCCACGTTGACTTGATTTTCCTCGGGCAATACGGTGCAGGTAGAGTACACGAGCACTCCGCCGTGGCGCACGTACTGCGAGGACTTTTCCAATATATCGTACTGTATCTCGGGAAGTCTTGTGATGTCCTCAAGCCTTTTATATCTTATCTCGGGCTTTTTGGCGATAACTCCGAGCCCCGAGCAGGGCACGTCGCAAAGCACTCTGTCGGCCCTGGCGAAAAGGCTGTCGTCGGGCTGACGTCCGTCCCTCACAGCCGCGCTGATAATATCTATACCAAGCCTGCGTGCCCCGCTATCTATAAGTCCGAGCTTGCTTTGATGCAGGTCAAAGCAGCGCACCTCGCCACAGTTTTTCATTCTTATAGCGCTTCCAAACGACTTTGATCCCGGGCACGAGCAACAGTCTATCACAAGCTCTCCGCTCTCGGCGCCGAGAGCTTCAACACACATCTGTGACGCCTCGTCCTGAACGAAAAAATAGCCCTCATCAAATCCCGGAAGCTTTGCAAAGCTCGTATCCCAGAGCAAAATAGCATCGCCAAGTCTCTCCGACAGAGAAAAGCTTATATCTCTCTCCACAAGCAGCTTTGCGTACTCGTCTCGGCTTATTTTGAGCGTATTTATCCGAAGCGTAAGCTTTGGAGCGGAATTGAAAACCTCAAACATGCTTTCTGCGCGCTTATATCCGTATATTTGTATGAATTTCTCGCAGATGTCCGTCGGAAACGAATAATATTCCGACAGATACTCTACAGGCGAGCTTTCTTTGTCGGGAAACAATCTATCAAGCCCCTCTCCGTCACGCAGACGCAAAAGCGAGCGCAATATTGCGTTAACAAAGCCCCTACTGCGCCTTGGTGCCAAATTCACCGTCTCGTTGACCGCCGCGTGATCGGGTATGCGGTCAAGATAGACTATCTGATAGATGCCTATTCGCAAAAGAATTCTCGTCTCATCGTCTATCCTGTCTGCCCTTGCCGCGAGACTGTCTATTATACGGTCAAGCGTAAGTCTTCGCTCCGTAACTCCCATAACTATGGCGGTGAGCAGCCCTCGGTCGGAGTCGGACAGCTCATATCTGTCAAGGATATTGTCAAGCGCGATATTTGAATAAGTCGAGTTCTCGGTTGCGCGGAGCAAGACCTTTGCAGCTATTTTTCTTGGATCCTGACTCATCTGTCCTATCCCTCCTTACCGTCAAATTTATCTTATCTTCTTCCCGAAGCACCTGCGGCTATCAGTATAAACCTCAACAGGTACGCAAGCGAGGTAGCAAGCGCCGCAACGTAGGTCATAGCCGCGGCAGACAATACCTTTTTCGCGCCCGCTATCTCATCACCGACAAGTATCTCGCTCTCCTCAAGCGAAGAAAGCGCCCTTGCCGACGCATTGAACTCGGTAGGCAGAGTGATAAGCTGAAAAAGCGTGCTAAGCGAGAACAATACTATTCCCGCGAACATAAAAAATTCTCCTATCGCGGCATCTACTGCGGAAAATCCCACCAGCAAAAGTCCGATGAGAAATAACGGCATAGATAAGCGCGAGCCGAATTGAGTCACGGGAACTATTGCGTTTCTTATCTTAAGCGGAAGATATCCCGTCGCGTGCTGGACGGCGTGTCCCGCCTCGTGTGCGGCAACTCCGAGCGCCCCTATGCCCGTGCTGTCGTACGTCGCCTCGGAAAGACGAATGACCTGAGTCCTCGGGTCGTAGTGATCGCTAAGATGACCTTTGACGCGCTCGACCTCTACGTGTGATAGCCCGTTTCGGTCAAGTATGCGTCTTGCCGCTTCGGCTCCGCTTATGCCCCGCGCCGTTGATATGCGTGAGTATTTATTGAATGTGGACTGCACTCTTGCCTGTGCGATAAGCGCAAATATCATCGCGGGCAACAGTATAATAAGCGTCCAGTCTCCCCAGAAAAATCCAAAAAACATATATCTCCTTTTTGTCGGCAAGGAAAGCCCTCCCTTGCCGCCTGCGAAAAATCATTTTTATTATTTTTCGCGTAATTGCACAAAACAAATCAAGGTAAATTTTTGTCAAGATTTTTAATCACGCCAAAAGGTCACCCTCGGATATCTTTCGTCCGCGGACAAAATCCGCCGCCGACATTCTTCCCTTTCCTTCGGGGACGACGCAGGTAAAGGACAGTATTCCCTGTCCGCACGCTACGTGAATATCCTCCCCGACAGAAATCACTGTTCCCGGCAACACCTTCAAAGTCTTTTCTCTGTCAATCACTCTGCTCTCGACTATTTTGAGCAGCTTTCCGTCGGGAGTATGAGTAAACGCCAGAGGAATAGGAGAAAGTCCTCTTATCAGGTCGTGCAGACACTTTGCCGAGCGTGAAAAATCAAGAAGGCAATCGCTCTTTTCTATTTTTGCCGCGTGAGTTGCAAGGCTCTCGTCCTGCGCTTCGGGCACTATCTCACCCGCCTCAAGCTTATCTACCGTTTCTATAAGCAAATTTGCCCCACACTCTGCCAATCGGTCGTGGATATCCTCGAAATTATCATTCTCGCCTATCTCCACCTCTGCCTTGAGCAGCATATCTCCCGTATCTATTCCATCTGCCATAAGCATTGTGGTAATACCCGTGACGGTCTTGCCGTCAATGATAGCCCTCTGCATAGGAGCGGCACCACGGTATTCGGGCAAAAGCGAGCCGTGCACGTTTACGCAGCCGTATTTTGGGTATTCAAGCACGTTGGTCGGCAATATCTTTCCAAAAGCCACTACCACTATTAGCTCAGGGGCGAGCTCGGACAGACACGCCGCGAACTCCTCACCCTTGAGAGTGGTGGGCTGATATACGGGTATACCGTGCTCTACAGCGTAGACCTTAATGGGTGTGGGCATCAGATGATGTCCGCGTCCTCGCGGCATATCTATCTTAGTGACCACCCCTACTATATCGTGTCCCTTTTCACAGAGCGCCTTCAGGGTCGGCAGAGCGAAATCGGGCGTTCCCATAAATAATATTCTCATATAAATCACCATTCCTCCGCTTGCGGCGGCACAAATCTTTTGTATGAATTTTACTGCACAAAATTCTCGTGTAAAAAATTTTATTTGCCTATTATAGCAAAATAAATTTCACGCCAACGCTCCATTTTCCGATTGCTTATCAGCCGCGGAGCTCCTCTATCTCCTCCGCCGTGAGCATACGGTGCGCTACGTCAGGGTACAGCTTGCCGTCAAGGTGGTCAAGCTCGTGGCAGAAGCAACGCGCCAAAAGGTCGGAGCCCGTGTATTCCACGGTCTCGCCGTATCTGTTGAGCGCGCGCACCGTCACGTGCATAGGACGCTTGACAAGTCCCCACTGGCCAGGGAGCGAGAGACAGCCCTCAAGACCCTCATTTTCGCCGGAAAATGCGATAATCTTGGGGTTGATGAGCTCAAGCACGTTGCCCTCCTCGACCTCGATAACGACTATTCTGCGGAGAATTCCCACCTGCGGCGCGGCAAGACCGACACCGTCTGCGGCTCTCATAGTCTCTGTCATATCATCGAGAAGCTGAAGCACTCTGGGGGTTATTTTTTCAACGGGACGGCAAACTGTTCTCAGTGTGTCGTCGCCAATCTTTACTATCTTAAGCTTTGCCATAATTTTTATCCTTTTCTCTTGTATATCAGGCTCAAAGTCCCGACGGATTGAAGTTTATAGAAATAGCCGCGCGGCCCTTGTTGTTTCGTCCAAAATCCGAGAGCAGCCTTGAGAAGAACTCTCGACTGCGGCGATTCAGGCGGCACTTTATGACTATTCTCATTCTATATTTGCCCTCGACCTTGTAGATGGGAGCCTCAAACGGCCCGTAGACTATCATCTCAACGTCCTGAAATTCACTGCCGCCAAGCTTATTTATCTCCTCTCGCAAGCGATGTGCTCCCATAAGCGTCTGCTTTTCATCGGAGCAGGTCACGTTGACGAGCGCGATATCGCAATACGGCGGGAAGGTGAGTAGCTTGCGCAGTCTTATCTCGGATGCGTAGAACGCCTCGTAATCCTGCTTGCAGGCAAGTCTGATGGTGTCATTGTCGGGGTTGTTGGTCTGTATCACGGCAACGCCCTTTTTCTTTGAGCGTCCCGCGCGACCTATTACCTGCGTGAGCATGGAGAAGGTGCGCTCGTTTGCGTGGTAATCGTCCATATACATAGACATATCCGCAAGCAGAACGCCCACAAGCGTAACGTCGGGGAAATCATGCCCCTTTGTAACCATCTGTGTGCCGAGCAAAACGTCCGCCTCTCTGCCCTTGAACTTGGAGAGCAACTCCTCGTGAGAATTCTTGGTAGAGGTGCTGTCCGCGTCCATTCTGAGCACTTTCTTATCGGGTAAGAGCTCACTTATCTCCTGCTCTATCCTCTGCGTGCCAAATCCTATCTTTACAAGATGCTCCGACGAGCAGGACGGACAGACGCGAGGAAGATCTCTTTTGTATCCGCACCAATGACAGAACAAAAATCCTTCGTCATACGAGCCTTTTTTGGTATGGTAATTGAGGGATATAGAGCATCTCGGACACAGCACGACCTCTCCGCAGCTGCGACAGCTTACCGAGGTATTATACCCGCGTCTGTTCAAAAACAGTATCGCCTGCTCACCCTTGTCGGTCGTGCTCCTAAGCTCCTCCTTAAGCAGTCTGCCGACGGGCGATATATTGCCCTCTCTCGCCTCGCTCCTCATATCGTATATCTTGACCTCGGGAAGCTCTGCTCCACCGAATCTTTCAGCAAGCTTTATGAGCTTATATTTGCCCTCCATAGCCTTTGTATAGCTCTCTATCGAGGGCGTTGCCGACGACAAAAGCATGACCGCTTTGTTATGCGCGCATCTGAAGCGTGCTATATCTCTCGCGTGATATTTCGGAGAGGTGTCGGACTTGTAGGTGGTCTCGTGCTCCTCGTCTATCACAATAAGTCCAAGGTTCTTGACAGGCGCAAACACCGCCGACCTTGTTCCTACCACGAGGTCAGCCTCACCCGAGCGTATCTTCATATAGGAATCGTACCTTTCACCTGCTGAGAGCCCCGAATGTATAAGTGCTATCCTGTCGCCGTAGCGCCTGTTGAATATCCTTAAGGTCTGTGGCGTAAGGGCTATCTCGGGCAGGAGCATTATAGCACCCTTGCCGCGAGCGAGAGCCGCGTCGATAGCGCCCATTATAACTCCCGTCTTGCCGCTTCCCGTTACACCGAAAATCAAAGCCGCGCTCGCTACGTCGGCATCTATCTGCGCTTTTATCTGCAAACGCGCCGACTCCTGCTCGTCATTTAGCTTGTACTCTACAGGTTCGCTATCGTCAGAGGATTCAAGATATCCGTCCCTCCACACGCGCCGCGTCTCAAGAGCCACAAGCCCCTTTTCGCACAATGCCTTTATCTGCGCGGGCTTTACTCCGCACGTTTCTGCGAGGGTCTCCTCATCAATGCTCACGTCTCCCGTCATCAAGGCCCTAAGTATTTCCTTGTGCGCGGGAGAGCGAAGCTTTATAGATCCGTTTCCGTCGAGTATATCGCGGCACTTATGCTTTTCTATACACAGAGAATAATATTTTTTGACCGAGTCTGACATTGTCTTGCCAGTCGTAAGCTCCTTTGCCACAAGCCCGCGCGAGACAAGCTTTGCAAGCGCGTCCTCGGCGGCAGCCGCTCCGAATTTTGCCTTTATAGCGTCAAGCGTCCTTCCGCCGCTCGCCACGAGATAATCGTACACGAACAGATCCGACGCGGAAAAGCCCGAGGACGCGTTTGGCGTCACCGACGGCACGGGACAATAATACTCCGACATTTTCCCGAGCACCGACGAGGGCAAAACGCATCTTACCGCCTCTCCCACCGTGCACAGAAATTGCTCCTTCATAAAATCGCAAAGCGCCATAGTCTCCTCGTCAAGAGGAAGCCTGTCGGAGCAGACCGAATCTATGGGCTTCACGTCAACATAAGAGGGGCAGTGGTGCAGCTTCCAAACGACTCCCATCTGCTTGCGATTACCTCTGCCAAATGGAACCGTGACAAATCCGCCCTCATAGACTTCCTCTCGAAGCTCAAGAGGGATAAAATAATCGTACGTGCTGTCTATACAGTACGGGCTATCAAGCAGATATACCGACGCGTATTCAAAAGAAGCAGTCCTACTCCCTGCCATCTTTATCCCCCCTTTCTTTTCAGCATCTTGGGGCACAAGTCCCTCAAAACATATCCATAAGATCGCATAGGCGCCGCTCACGTAAATGAGCCGCGCCGCAGTTATCATACATATCAGATATTTCCGTTTTCGTCGTCCGCGTCGTCATCCGCAAACATCTTCTTGAAGTCGATAGGCTCCTCTATCTTTTCCTCTGCCTCAAGATTCTCGGGAACGTAGCCCTCGGGGCGTCTTACGATAACGTATTCTCCCTCGTGGAGTCTCTTTATCGCAGTTCTGACCGCTTTCTCGTCACGAAGCTCCTTGTTGATGAGAGTATTGATAGGCTTGTCGGTATCCTTGTTACCCGTCTGTGCCTTCTCAGCCTCTTCTCTCTGCTTGACGTACTCGCTGGTGACTATTCTTGCACATCTCGCGGTCGCCAAAGAAAGCTCGTATCTGTTAAATTCTCCCTTGGTAAGTTCTCCTATTGTTGGATAAAGCATATTTTCCTCCTATGCGCCCTCGGCGCAATAATTTAATTAAAGCGTGTTTCGTTTAGTCAGGCCTCATCGTCCTCGTCGGATATATCCGAGTCGTCCTCAAGTCTGTTTGCGATGGTCTCCGCCTGAAGTGCGGAAAGTATAACGTGGTCGGAGTCGGTTATGATGACGGCTCTGGTCTTTCTTCCACAGCTGACGTCTATAACTCTTCCCGTATCCTTTGCGTCCTGAATTATTCTCTTAATTGGTGCGGAATCGGGGCTTGTGAGCGTCACTATCCTGTCTACCGCGACCATATTTCCGTATCCTATGTTTATAAATTTCATACCGTGATACCTCTTGCTCGGACTATTCTATATTCTGTATCTGCTCTCTTATCTTTTCCATCTCGGTCTTTGCCTCGACCACGAGATGCGCGATGTCGGAGTTGGAGCATTTCGAGCCTATCGTGTTTATCTCTCTGTTCATCTCCTGGATAAGAAAATCCAGGCTTCTTCCCACGGGCTCATGGCTCTCAAGATATCCGTAGAACGCGCAGAAATGAGATTTAAGTCTTACTATCTCCTCGTCGATAGCCGCGCGGTCGGCGTATATGGCACACTCGGTCAATATCCTGTTCTCATCAACGGTTATATTGTTGTCCGCCAGCACCGCCTTGAGCTTTTCCTCAAGTCTTTTTCTGTAGCCGCCGATATCCTCGTCTGAAAGAGCCTCTATCCTTGAGACTGTCCCTCTGATATTCTCGACCTTGCCCTTGAGGTCTTCCTCTATTCTTGCGCCCTCACCGGCTCTTGCCGAAATAAATTTATCAGCTGCCGCGCCAAGCACGACCTGAAGATCAAGCCACTCTGCCTCAATATCTCCATCGGGCTTCTTGATGGAAAAGACCTCTCTGTCGCGCGCGACCTCCATAACGCTTATCTCGCCCGCAAGAGCAAACTGCTCTTTGAGGCTTTTCAGCGCCGAGATATACTTTGCGGCATACTCGGTATTAACAAGGATCTCGGTATCAGTCGCCTCCTCGAATTCAACGAAGATTCCGATGTCCACCTTTCCTCTTGATATTCCTTTACTCTGTATATACTGTTTGATTCTTTGCTCCAGAGGAGAATAGACGTGCGGAAGCTTTACCTGGCAATCAAGATATCTGTTATTTACAGATTTTATCTCGACCGTGATATCCTTGCCCCCGACGTTTCTGCGTTCCCGCCCGAAAGCCGTCATACTTTTAAGCATAATCTGTTCCTTGCATAGTGTAATTACCCACATAATACAGGGTATATATATTTATTTTAATATATTTTAAATACAATGTCAAGACTTTTGGAGAATTTTATGTGTGCGTAGGCCTTCTTTTCTTTCGACAATATATCCGCGCATGACAATGAACGGACAGAAGCTTTGGTAAGTCGGCATTGAATTTGTACAACATTCACAAAAATACACTAAAGCATCCGAAACAATGTCACGAATATTGACAAATGTGTCAAAGTGTGCTATACTGTAATTACAATAAAACTAAAAGGAGGGATAATAATGAAAAAAGTTAATATCCGTATGCAAAGGCAAATCTGTCGTAATATCCCTCTGCTCTTACGCCGCTTGGGCGTGTCGGGTTGAACTTTTTAGCATATCTTTTTTATCGCATACCTACACGCCTTCCCAAATGATGTAAGCTATAGCCGAAAGGTGCTACGCAGTTT
>CAJGCF010000012.1 GCA_904501865.1 uncultured Clostridia bacterium | reverse complement strand
TATGCCTGAATAGAGCAGTTAGGCTTAACGGCGATAAATCCGCGCTTTGTTCCAAGTCTTTCTCTCTGTGATTTTATTACCTCAAGATGCTCAGGGTTGATCTCGGGTATGACCATAGGAACGTCGGGAGTCCAACGGTGAGCCGAGTTGTTGGAGACTACGGGGATCTCTGCCTTTGCGTACTTTTCCTCAAGGGCTTTGATTTCGTCCTTTTTCATATTGACCGCGCAGAAAACGAACTGACAAGCCTTCATCTCATCGATGTTTTCGGCGTCGATAACTACCATATCTTTGTATTTCTCGGGCATAGGCGACGCAAGCTTCCAGCGACCGTTCAAAGCCGCCTCGTAAGTCTTTCCGGCGCTGTTTTTGGATGCCGCAAGAGCTACGACCTCAAAATAAGGGTGATTTTCAAGCAGAGACAAAAATCTCTGACCTACCATACCTGTGGCGCCAACTACGCCGACCTTCATCTTTTCCATAAAAAACTCCATTCTCAAACGCAATCACAAGGCGTTTTGATTTAGCGTACTAAAGTGATGATTTATTATAACACAAATCTCCCTTTATTTCAATACCTTTAGCGTATTTTTTAAAAAGCACTTTATATAAAAATATGCAAAGCATAGGAAAACTGTTTGGTTATTTTGATGCTTTAAAGGGAGTATATGCGCGAATATTTTTTCTCAAGGTAGTCTGTGTAGTACGTGGGATCAAATTTTTCACCCAAAGCCGCCTCGAGCAGCTCTGCGGGCTCCTTAAGACAGCCGTACTTCCAGATGTGCTCGCGATTCCACTCATTTATGGGAGCAAAATTGCCCTCGCGCAGACATTTTTCAACGTCGACCGTCTCCTTCATTTTTGCGAGCAGATGCGCGCCGTACGCACTTCCGAGTGCGTAGGAAGGGAAGTAGCCTATGCCGCCACCAGACCAATGACTGTCCTGAAGCACACCTCTTT
This sequence comes from uncultured Clostridia bacterium, assembly GCA_904501865.1. Classification (GTDB taxonomy): domain Bacteria; phylum Bacillota; class Clostridia; order Oscillospirales; family CAG-272; genus SVTX01. Next base: position 24,265 of record CAJGCF010000012.1, on the reverse strand, counting down.
TGTCGTCGGGAACGTCAACCCCGAGGTATTCCTTGTAAAGCCTGTTCCACTCTGACGGCAGATCCTTGACCGCGAGAGTGCCGCCGATGACCGCCTTTTCGAGCTCATATCGTATCATAACGTGCAGACAGTAGGTCACCTCGTCTGCCTCGGTGCGTATAAGTGAGGGAGTAACGAGATTTATTGCCTTGTAGACCTCGTCTGCGGTGACGTTCTTTAACTGCTCTGGGAAGCATTCCTGCATTTTGGGGAATATATAATTGATAAATTCCTCACTGCGTCCAAGGAGATTTTCGTAGAAACGGCTCTGGCTTTCGTGGATACCCATAGACACGCCGCCGTCAAGCAGAGTATATGCAAGATCATCCGCGGAATTCATATCGTAAAGCGCATGACCGCCCTCGTGTATTACGCTGAACATAGAATAAGAAAGGTTTGAGGGATCGTAATTGGTGGTTATACGCACGTCGTGATGTGAGCCTATGCTAGTGGTAAATGGGTGTTCTGTGGTGCCAAGACCGCAGTGATCAAGGTCTATTCCCATAGTCCGCATAAGCTCGTAGGAGAATTTCTCCTGAGATGCCTCGTCAAACTGTCCAAACAGGCAGGAATCGTCTGTTTTCTCGGCATTTCCTATTCTTTTTATAAGGGGGACTATTCTTTCCTTGAGGGTTGCAAAGAACTCGTCGCATTTTTCCATGGTCAAGCCCGTCTCGTACTTGTTGAGGCAATAGTTGTAGGGCTCCATATCGGGCGCGCAATATTTTGCGAATTTCACGTTTGTCGCAAAAATTTTCTCAAGCAGAGGGCAAAAAAGGTTAAAGTTGCTCTGCTCCTTGGCTCTGTGCCATACGTCGTCTGCTTCGACTAAAAGCTCCTGATAGGCGATATATTCGTCCATAGGGATTTTCTTCATTTCCTTTATATCTTTAAGTGCGAGATATACCGTGCGCGTTTCTTTTTCTGAAAGCTCGTTTCTATGCTCGTCAAGATATTCGAGCAGGGAGACTGTCTCCTCTGAGGTTGAAAGCTTATACGTTTCCTCGCTAAGCACGGAGAGAGCTCTGGCGCGGTTTTGGGCTGTTCCTCGAGGCGCGACTGTCGCCGCATCGTAGTATATAATAGACATAGCGTGTCCGTAAGCGCTGAGCTTTGCTTGAAGATCATTTAATTTTTCAAGAGATTCAGTTATATTCATATTCTGCTAATTCCTTTCAAAGTATCAATTATTTATATTATATAACGCGCACCTGTTTTTGTCAACAAATAAAAAACGGACACCCGGGGGGTGTCCGTTAAAGGTGTATGTATATCAGCCCTTGGAATCCTCGGCAGCTCTTACTGTTCCGTACCAAACGGTAGAGCCGCTCTTGCCGAATGTATATTCTTCTTCCATTTTCTTAAGATCTTTCTTAAGGTCCTTTATTTCGTCCTCGTAGTCATCTACTTCGTCGCTGTCAAGGTCGTCCTCGTACTTGTCGAGAATGTGTTCAAGCTTATCAATCTCGCGCTTGAGCTCGTCTACCTCTGCGTCGTACTCAGCCTTGAGCTCCTCGTAAGCCCATGTTGCCAGCTTGCTGTCAGCGTAAACGATGATGTACAATCCGTCCTCGTCGTCGTTGTAAGCGTAAAGCGACTCCCTCATTCCTACGTCAAGATCATCTTCGTCATCAACGTATACAACCAAATAGTCCTCGTCTTCAAGTGCATCCTTTGCATCCTCAAGGTCAAGCTCGGGCTTAACTTTAGAAGAGAAGAGATTGCAAGAAGAAAGAACTGCAATACAGCTTACCAGCATACAAGCTATAAGCAAAGCGGTAATAATTTTTTTCATGGTGTTTTCCTCCAAAAGTTATATTGGTAATATAAGTATATCACCAATGTTACGTTCTGTCAAGCGATTTTATTAAAAAACAATTAATATTCTTTTGAAAAACACTTCACACTTGTCGCTTTTGGTTATATTATCGCGAAAAGTTTTTGACAGAAAAAATCACCGTTTGCGAAGTGTTCGGTTCCAAAATTGGAATTTAAAAGTTACAAATATAAAAAATAAAATCATCAAAAAAGCAAAAAGTTTCAAAAAAGGAAAAATATTTTTAAAAACCTATTGACAAGAGCATCTTCATGCTGTATAATAATCGTGTAATGGAAAATACCGTAAGAGAGGCGGACTTGAAAATGGCAGCAACAAAGAAATCGGCACCAAAGGTAGTCGAGATACAGGATAAAGAAGATAAGAAAAGAGCACTGTCCACCGCTATGGCTCAGATAGAGAGAGAGTTCGGTGCCGGAGCTATAATGAAGCTTGGCGAGAACAGTCATATGGAGGTGCAGGCGGTATCTACGGGATCACTCTCGCTTGATATGGCACTTGGTATCGGCGGCGTGCCGAGAGGAAGAATAATTGAGATATTCGGTCCCGAGTCCTCGGGTAAGACCACCGTGGCTCTGCATATAATAGCAGAGGTGCAGAAGGCAGGCGGTGAGGCGGCGTTTATAGACGCGGAGCACGCGCTTGATCCTGTTTACGCAAAGGCTCTCGGCGTTGACACAGCAAACCTTTTGGTATCCCAGCCCGATTGCGGCGAGGATGCGCTTTCTATAACAGAGTCCCTTGTGCGCTCGGGTGCCATCGACGTGGTTGTAGTGGACTCCGTTGCGGCACTTGTTCCTAGAACCGAGATAGATGGGGACATGGGACAGTCTAACGTTGGAGTGCAGGCAAGGCTTATGTCGCAGGCTATGAGAAAGCTCGCTGCAGTTATATCCAAGAGCAATTGTATAGTTGTGTTCATAAACCAGCTTCGTGAAAAGGTCGGCGTTATTTACGGCAACCCCGAGACGACCACGGGAGGTCGCGCGCTCAAGTTCTACGCATCTGTTAGAATAGATATCAGAAAAACAGAGCAGCTCAAAAACGGCACCGATATCTACGGTAACCGCGTAAAGTGCAAGATAGTCAAGAACAAAGTAGCTCCCCCCTTCAGAGTTGCAGAATTTGATATTCTTTACGGAAAGGGAATATCCCGTACAGGTGAGATACTTGATTTTGCTATAATGCTTGACGTTATAAAGAAGAGTGGCTCGTGGTTCTCCTATGACGGAAACCGTCTGGCGCAGGGAAAGGACAACGTCAAGAAACTGCTTGAGGACAATCCCGAGTTTGCCGTAGACGTGGAGACACGCGTGAGAGATCTTATGAAGAAAAACGAGGGAGTACTCAATGAGGAGGAATTCGACCTCGACGATGATGACGACGATTTCGACATTCGCACCATGGACGAGGAATAATAAAACGGTAAGATGAAGGATATCATCGAGGTTCGCAGTATCACAAGAACGCAGGACGGCAGGGTGTCGGTCGGCGTGTGTGTGGAAAATGATTTTGGCAGAGAGAGATGTGAGTTTGTTCTGCTCGATGAGCTTTTCTGTGAGCTTGGAATACAAAAGGGAGAGATAGATAAGGCTTTACTTTGCGAGATGGAAAAATTCAGTCAGGTGACGGCGGCATATTGTTCGGCTTGTTCGTCCTTTGCCTATTCGCAAAGCTCCCTGAGGGCACTGTTCAGAAAAACACTGCAAAAGGGATTTTCACGAGAGGTCTGCGAGGCGGCTATTTACATAGTTCGGTCACGAGGCTTTGTAGACGAGGAGCAGATAGCGGCTCGCCGTGCGGAGTTGATGCTTGATAAGCTTTGGGGCAAAAGCCGCATAATTATGAAGCTTCGCGAGGAGGGCTTCCCCGACAGCGCTATTAAAGCAGCAATGGACGGCGTTTGTGAGATTGATTTTGCTGAGAATTGTGCGCGTCTGATATTAAAAAAATACCGAGGCTTGCCCGAGGAGAGACACCAAAGTCAAAAAATGTACGCCGCGCTCGCAAGATATGGGTATTCCGGCTCGGATATTAAAGAAGCTGTGCGGGTGTTGTCAGAGAGATACGAGAATTGAGCAATTATCCAAAACACAATACAAAAAAGGACAAGATACATATCTTTATCAGATCTTGTCCTTTTTGTTGATGAATCGCAATCAAAACGTATCCTCGACGAAAAAAGATATACCAAGGTGAAATTTTATCGAGAAATTCCTGGCATTTAACAATCAGTTCATATATGAGTGATAGAATATAACCGTTGTATTATAAGGCAAATTTCAAATTGAAGCAATGCGCCTCTGGGTGTTTTGTACACAGGAGATATTTCTATGGAGTTCATCAGAAAATTACCCCTACCCATTGAGATAAGGGAAAAATATCCTTTGAGTGATGAGGGAAAAGCGAAAAAGAAAATATTTGATGCAGAGGTCGCTCGCATATTCACGGGCGAGTCGGCAAAAAAGCTACTTGTAATAGGTCCGTGCTCGGCAGATAACGAGGATTCCGTAATGGATTACGTGACAAGACTTGCGCGTGTGAGTGAGAAGGTATCCGATAAGATAGTGATCATCCCCAGGATATATACAAACAAGCCTCGCACAACGGGTGACGGATACAAGGGCATGCTTCATCAGCCCGATCCCAATAAGGATTCGGACATGCTTGCAGGAATAATCGCCATAAGACATCTGCACAAGAGAGTCATTGAGGAGACGGGTATGTTTACGGCAGACGAGATGCTGTACCCCGAAAACTACCAATATCTTTACGATCTGCTTTCGTACGTCGCGATAGGTGCTCGGTCTGTTGAAAATCAGCAGCATAGACTCGTTTCAAGTGGAATAGAAATTCCCGTTGGCATGAAAAACCCCACGGGTGGAGACATCTCTGTAATGTTAAATTCCATTATGGCAGCGCAGCATTCGCACACCTTCCTTTACAGAGGCTGGGAGGTCAGATCCTCGGGAAATCCTCTTTCTCACGCAATACTGAGGGGATACGTAAACAAGCACGGGGAATCAATACCCAATTATCATTATGAGGACATCGAGCATCTTTGCGTCGAATATGCCAAGAGAGGGCTTGACAATCCCGCGCTTATAGTTGACTGTAACCACGCAAACTCCGGCAAGAAGTACAAGGAACAGATGCGAATAGCTAAGGAGGTCTTGCATTCCTGCGCTCTCTCACCCGAGATCGCAAAAATCTTCAAGGGCTTTATGATTGAGAGCTATATTGAGGAGGGAAGCCAAAAGATAGGCGAAGGCATTTACGGCAAGTCCATAACAGACCCGTGTATAGGCTGGGAGGACACCGAAAGATTTATTTATTACATGGCCGATAAGATATAAACCACACGTTTCGGCCGACGTTGTGTTCGGAGGGAAAATGATAAGATTGTATTTTGTAATAATACTCAGTATTTTTTCTATCATATATTTCGTTCCCAAAATGGCTCATTATGCCAAGCACCCGGAAAAATATTCGGAGAGCGAGTGCTATGATCTTGCTCAAGAGGTTATTCGTAGAGTAAAAAAGACAGGACGGATAACTACGGAGTATTACGGAGTCGATAATCTGCCCTGTGAGGGCGGATACATAATGTACGCAAATCATCAAGGCAAATATGATGCTGTCGGGGTGCTGTCGGGGCATAGGAGACCTTGTTCGGTGCTTATGGATAAAAAACGCTCGAAAATGTTTATCGCAAGTCAGTTTTTAGATCTCATCAAGGGGCAACGCATTGACAGAGAAAGCATCAAGCAACAGATGAGAACACTCCATAATATTGCCGACGAGGTAAAAGAGGGAAGGATATACCTGATATTCCCCGAGGGCGGATATCGACGAGATCAGGACAATTCCACAAATGAGTTCAAGCACGGCTGCTTTATAAGTGCGATACGCTCACAGTGCCCGATAGTTCCCGTGGCACTTGTTGATTTCTATAAACCGTTTGGTATAAATTCTTTGGCGCCCGTTGCGACCAAGGTGATATTCTTAGAGCCTATACCTTATGAGGAATACAAGGGGATGAAGGCTCTTGAGATATCCGATCTGGTAAAGGGAAGGATAGAGTCGGAAATACAAAAATGGGTGGCATAAGTAAAAAACCGAAGGCGACGCCTTCGGTTTTTCATATATTGGGAATTATTCCTCGACAGTCTCTGTTTCGCCAAGCTCCCCGGAGGAGGGTTGCTTTTCAAAATCCACCGTGCAATCCTCGATGGCACTGTCAAAGTCGGTATCAAAATCTGGAGCGGTACGTTTGCTGTCAGATATCTTTTTAAGTACGGAGAGAGTTACTATCGCCGCGGTCTCTATAGCGGCAACGCCGAGCGCGGTGAGAGCAATGACCATTCCGTATTTTGGCTTTTTCTGTTGCTTTGTTTCCTTGAAAACGAGATCAAACATTTTAAATCCTCCTTGTTTCTGTATATGGACACACCCACGGGTGCCTTGTTCTCTATATAAATTATAGCATTTTTCATAGTTATTGTCAATGCTCTGCATAAAGGGATAAAAAATTTTCATTTTGTATAAAAACTTGCAAAAAGCTCTTCAAAAAATCACGGATATCTGTTATAATGATATTTATAAGAGAGGGGGGAATAGCATGACGTATAGGGAGATATGCGCGCGACTGCATGCGTCGGGGATACAGGACTGTCAGACGGAGGCGAGGATTCTCATAGAGCAGATATGCTCGGGAACTGTTCCAAGTGACGTTGATTACGATAGTGAGGAACTGCTCAATGCGGTAGAGAGGCGTTGTAAAAGATACCCCCTGCAATATATAATAGGCAAATGGTGGTTTGGACGGTGTGAGTTCTTGGTAGATGAAAACTGTCTTGTGCCGAGACCTGATACCGAGACCGTAGTGGATGTCGCGAGGTATCTTTTACCAAAAGACGCACGCTTTGCCGATCTGTGCACGGGAAGCGGTTGTATTGCCGTTTCTTTGCTTGATCTGAGGACTGACACCCGTGCCGATGCAATTGAGCTTTATCCCAAAACTCTTGAGATAGCAAGAAAAAACGCCGAGCTCAACGGAGTAGAGAGCAGATTTTGCGGCATACTTGGCGACGTTCTGAAGCCAGACATTCTTGATGACAAGGTGTATGACGCGATAATATCAAATCCGCCTTATATCAGGCGAGAGGTGATCTCCACGCTTGAGGCAGAGGTACTCCACGAGCCCCACGCCGCTCTTGATGGCGGTGAAGACGGACTTGTGTTTTACCGTGCTATTTTAGATAATTTTGTCAAGAATCTAAAGGACGACGGATTCTTCCTTTTTGAGATAGGTTATGATCAGGGAAAGGCTATTGGGGAGCTAGCGCGCGAGAGAGCACTTTCCTGCGAGATAAAAAAGGACCTGGGAGGATGTGACAGAGCGGCTATTTTAAGGAAAACATCTAAATAATATTTTAAAGTCATTGACAAAGTAAAAGCTATGTGTTACAATGTACTCAACACGTAGGGCGGTTAGCGCGGAGATCTTAGGCTCGGAACTGCTATCGTGTTAAAATATGCAATTTTTATCTGTTTATCAAGACAAATGGAGGAAGTATGGATTTCAAGAACATTGACAAAAAATACCGTCCCGTCCCGTTCTGGTCGTGGAACGAGAAATTGAACGTCGAGGAATCGCTGTATCAGACCAAAATAATGGACGAAGCCGGCATGGGTGGGTATTTTATGCATGCGAGAGGCGGACTTCAGACCGAGTATATGGGGGAAGAATGGTTTGAAAATATCGGAGCTTGTATCGAGGAGTGCAATAAGCGAGGAATGCACGCTTGGGCGTACGATGAAAACGGCTGGCCTTCAGGCTTTGGTGGGGGACTGGTGAGCGGTAAGGGAGAGAAGTATTGGCAGAAATATCTTCGTATGCAGCCCGTTGACGCTGACAGAAGTGAAATCCCCGAGCACAGAATATTAAAAATCACTGACAGACACTGCTTCTACTATGAGGTCAATCCCTTTTACGTTGACACGCTTGATCCTGAGGTCATTGCAGACTTCATAAACGAAATATACGTTCCGTACTATGAAAAATACGGAACCAGCTTTGACGGATATTTCACCGATGAGCCCCAGATATCCCGTAGCGGATATCCTTGGAGCTGGACATACGTCGAGGAGTACAAAAAAGCTTACGGTGAGGATCTTATCGAGGTGCTTGAGTGCTTGTTCCTCAAGGAAGGAAACTTCGAGGACGTAAGAATAAAATTCTGGAAGCTCACCACAGAGCTTTTCTCTAAGAATTTTATGAAGCAGATATACGATTGGTGTGTTGAGAGAGGTCTTGGATTTACGGGACACCTCGTATGTGAGGAGAGTCTGCAGAGTCAAGTATACTGTAACGGTGCTTGCATGCCCCATTACGAATATCTGACAATACCGGGAATGGACTGGCTTGGAAGAAATCTTATCGACTGCCTCACGCCTCATCAGGTGGCATCCGTCGCGGCGCAGACAGGCAAGAAGCAGATACTCTCTGAGACGTTTGCTCTTTGCGGACACAACGTAGGACACGACGAGCTCAAGAGAAACTACGAGTGGATGATGGTGCGCGGTATCAACCTTATGTGTCAGCACCTTGAGGGATACTCAAACCGTGGACTCCGTAAGAGAGACTATCCGCCCGCAATGTACAATCAGCAGCCCTGGTGGGACGAATATAAGGTATTCAACGACGCTATGTCCCGTGTTGGTATGATATTGGCAGAGGGAAGAATAACCTTTGACACACTTCTCATACATAATATGACTTCGGGATGGATATGCTACGCGGTCAAGGATCTCACCTACGGTGACAAGGATATAGCGTACTATAACAACGCACTTGTTCAGGCAACGCTTGACCTTGAGGCCAAGCACATTCCTTTCCACCTCGGAGACGAGATAATGATGGAGAGACACGGACGAGTTGAGGGCAACAAGCTCATCATCGGTGAGATGTCGTACACAAAGGTAGTCATTCCCGAGCATATCAGGTTTCTTCCCAATACCGAGAGACTTTTGGCAGAATTCAAGGCAAACGGCGGTATCGTTGTGAATTCCGTTGCAGAGCTTGAGTCCAACGACATCATAGACAACGATAAGATAACCTATACTTACCGTGAATTTGACGGCTTTACAGTTCATTACTTTGTAAACACCAATAATTGCGAGCAGAAGGCGCAAATATCCAAGGGAAGCTATGCTATCGATATCGAGACGGGTGATAAGATAGCATTCTCGGGAGAATACACCTTCCCCGCATACGGAAGCCTTGTGGTAGTAGACGACGGTACTCCCGCGTCCGAAAAGCAGCCCGAGGCAGAGCTTGCTACGATTGATATGAGCGGCAAGTGGAGCATCAAGAGCCGCACTATGAACTCCCTTACTCTTGATAAGTGTGAGTATTGGTTTGACGGCGAAAAGCAGGCAGACAGCGCATATATACTCGACATTATGGAAAGAGCCTGCGCTCTTGAGCGAGCAGTCGACGTCCGTTGTATATACAGAGTGAATATGGAATACGTTCCCACAGATAATCTTTATCTTGCGTGCGAGACTCCTGATGTATTCACCATAAAGGTGAACGGAGAAGAGATAGACAAGACGGATTGCGGATATTTCCGCGACAAAGCCTTTAGATTGCTTGATATTCGTAAGCATGCCAAGATTGGTGAGAACGTGATAGAGCTCTCGCTTAGATTTGAACAGTCCGAGAAGACCTATGAGAATCTCAAAAAAGCGGCAATATTTGAGTCTGAGAAAAACAAGTTCACCTACGACATAGAGCTTGAATCTATGTATCTTGTCGGAGATTTCGGCGTAAGATGCGACGGCAGCTTCGAGCCTATACCCAACGATGCCTACTTCTTCGACGGTAAATTTACCGTAGTCGAGGCAGCAGACGAGGTCGAGCTTTCCTCTCTTGAGCAGCAGGGATATACCTTCTTCTCGGGAAGCATGACGTTTGAGCGCAAGCTTATACTTGACAGGACAGACTATAAGGTAGTATTCAACAAGAAGGGAATCAACGTAATAAAGCTGACCGTGAACGGCAAGCACGTGAGAACAGTCCTCTGGGCGCCTTACGAGATAGACCTGTCCGAGTATCTTGTGGTTGGAGAGAATACTGTTGAGATAACCGTGTGGAACAATCTGCGCAACCTACTCGGCCCGCACCACCACGCAAGCGGAGAGCTTTTGTCGGTATCTCCCCCCTCGTTCTACCACGAGCCTTGTATGTGGAATGACTTCAGGGGAACACCCTATGACGAGAGATATAGCTTCGTATCCACGGGCATAGTATAACAGGGTCTGCTTAATTTAGCGCAGAACAAGAGTCACTTTTACAAGCCTAGACAAAAAACAACTTAAAAATATAGTTTTTGTCTTTCAAATGAGGAAATCCGCCGATTTTTTCGGCGGATTTCCTCATTTTATGTGTTTTTTTCTGCCTAAACGAAGCAGACCCTTATTCAAGCGTATTATTTTTGTATTGTGAGAGCTGCATCTCCTCGGTTGCCTTAAGACGCTCGAGTATAGCCATATTTTCAATCATAAGCTTGACTATCTTCTCAAGCGTGGCGTTAGGCGAGTAGTCTGCGGCGCAAACGTAGTTTATGCGATCATCGTCGACGAGAGGCTTTACCGTCTCGCTTCTGCCCGTTGGGTAGAGAGCTATAGATTTTCCACCCTTTTCCTTGACCATTTTCATGCAGGGGATATCCGTCATTCCGTCACCAATATATATCATATTGCGGTATGCGATACGGCGCAGGCTCTCGTCTTGCAGACGGTTGAGGTTGTAGTCGTCGGTGACGTCAAGAATACCCTTGGATATTCTGTAGATGTACTGTGTCTTGAGTGTGTAGTTGATTGCCAGCGCGGGCCATATTGCCTCACCGTTTTCGTCGTACATATATCTGCACGCGTATATTCTTTTGAAATACTTTGCTATAGGAGAGCCCTGAATTATCTCATAAGTGCCAGAGGATATGATATAGTGCTCGATATTGACACCCATTTCCTCGCCGAAGGTATTTATGCGGTCGAACCAGGAGACAACTCCGTCGAAAAGCTCCACGTTCTGTCCACACTGCGCAAGATATTCACGCGTCATAGGGATGCCGCGCTTTTTGCACTCGCGTATCATGATAAACATATAAGAAAGTATTTTTTCAACCTCGTGTTCGCCGGTGAGCTTAGCTGCCTCGCCCCAGAACTTGTCCGAGGTCATTCCAAGATTTTTTATAAAGCTGTACTCCTGCATGTCCGTTGTGCAGAGAGTATTATCAAAATCGTAAAGTATGCCGATAGTTGTTTTTGACATATAGTTCTCCAAATTTTTATAATATTAACTTAGCCTAATCACATTTTATCATAAAAATAGCCAAAAATCAATAATTTTTCTGAAATTGCTCTTGCTTGATAAAAATATCCTAACGTAAGACGTTTCAGTCTTGATACGTTAGGATATTTGTATTTTTGACATTTTTAATACAGCTTATACTTGAGCCTGAGATTGTCCGCTATCATAGCAATAAACTCCGAATTCGTGGGCTTTCCGCGATTGTTTTGAATCGTATATCCAAAATAAGAATTAAGGGTATCCACGTCGCCGCGGTCCCACGCGACCTCTATTGCGTGACGGATAGCACGCTCGACGCGGCTGGTCGTGGTGGAATACTTTTTGGCAACGGAAGGGTAGAGGACCTTGGTCACAGAGTTGATTATGTCACTGTCCTTGACCGTGAGCAGAATGGCTGTGCGGAGATACTGATATCCCTTGATGTGAGCCGGCACTCCTATCTGGTGGATTATTCTCGTCACCTGAGCCTCAATATCGGGAGCACTGCTTGCCTGCGCGTCACGTCCGGCCTGCTCGTTGAGCATATTCTTGGAATTTCTGTTTTTCAGCATACTCTCGACGTACTCGATAAGGTTGGATTGATTGATAGGCTTTATCAGGCAAAGCTCTGCACCCGCCTGAAGTGCCTGAACAAAAATGTTCTGATTGGATATCGGAGACGTCATTATGATGACGGGAGCCTTATCCTGACCGTAAGAGAGAGCCTTGGCACTTCTCACTACGCTAAGACCGTCAAGCTTGGACATCCAAATATCGATAATAACTACGTCGGGATGCATACGCCCTATCTTCGACAGCGCATCCTCTCCGTTGACAGCCTCCTCTATATTTCGACAGCCTACGCGCGTAAAAATATCTTTTAAGACGGCGCGTTGTGAAGAATTTTCGTCTGCAATAAGTATTTTTGTTGTGTATTCCATTTAAATGTATCCCCCTGTAAATTTTTGGAAATTTATTACAATAATATAATAGCACGAATTGGAAAAAATTTCAAGTATTTTTACAAAAATTTCCATTTAGCAAAATTACCAAAAATTTACAGTTAATTTTGTGTTTTATATCAAAAAAACAAAAAAGCTTGTCGAAATATGTTGCAAAACAAAATACGGACTTGCCTGGCAAGTCCGTATGGTTTTAAGTTTGGAAGGGAGGATAAAGGCGAGTCAATTGACACTCTTTAGGTATTGTAGCTCTTTTTCGTCAAGATATCTCCATTTGCCAGACTCAAGTTGACCGAGAGTTAATTTACCGATAGCCACCCTTTGCAAACGCAGTATTTTTACGCCACGAAGCTCGCACATACGGCGTATTTGACGGTTTCTGCCCTCGTAAAGCTCGAATCTCGCAACCGTGTTGCCGTTGGGCTCGGATACCTTAGTGACCTTAACGGGAAGAGTCAGCCTCTCGTCAAGCACAACAGGACTTCCGAGAGCCGAGAGCTCGTCGGGCAGGAATTTTCCTTTGAGAGTAACGTGATATATTTTAGGAATGGAATGACGTGGGTGTGTGAGCTTGTTTGCGAGCGTGCCGTCGTTGGTAAGAAGCAAAAGCCCGTCGGAGTCCATATCAAGTCTGCCGATCGGGTAGAGGCGCAACGGTTTACCGTCACTTCCTTTGACGTCCCGACAGAGCTGGGTAACGTTGCTACGGCCCTTTTCATCGGAGGCGGTACAAACTATCCCACGCGGCTTGTTGAGCATAACGCATATCTTTCCGCTCTGCGTGGGCAAGATTACCTTGCCGTTATATATGATCTCGTCAGCACCGACCTCTATCTTCTCGCCGAGCTTGGCGACGTGTCCGTTTACGGTGACTCTGCCTGCTTGTATCTCTGCCTCGGCGGCTCGCCGCGACATCACGCCGCAATCGGTAAAATATTTAGAAAGCCTTATTTTATCCATAATTTTCAAAATCCTTGTTAGAGGTTACTGCGCAAAGCAGGAAAAAAGTCTTTGCCACAAGCTCTTTTTATACGTTATTTTTTCAACCGAATATTTGGCGATTATATCGCATTCGGCTACTACCTGACCATCGAGCGAGTATATAAGAGTCCCTATCTTGTCTCCTGCGGTCACATCTGCCCAGACAAAGTTTGGCAGCTCGACAGTACATTCTATCTCGCCGCTTCCTCTCGGTAGAATTATACTTACGGGCGTACGGTTTTCAAGAATGACGTATTCCTCAAGTCCGCTTATGACGGGCATAGTGTAGCTAAATCCGCCGCTCTCGCAAAGAGTCCTTGATTCATAAAGGGAAAAACCAAAGTCAAGCATCTGCTTGTGGTCACTCCAATCGTTCGGGGCGTTGAGAGTTACCGCGATGAGCTTTACTCCATCGCGCTCGGCAGAGCTGACAAGACACCGACCGCTTTTTTTAGTGTATCCTGTTTTTATTCCGCACGAGCCCTCGTATGCCTTAAGTAACTTGTTGTGATTTATCAAAAGGCGCACTCCCTCGGTATCGTTGAGGGGAATGGTCTTTTTGTATGTCGAGACAATAGTCTTGAACATGGGGTTTCTCATAGCCTCGGCAGCGATGATGGCAAGCTCACGCGCCGTAGTATAATGTTCCTCGTCGTCAAGTCCGTGGGGATTTGTAAAATGTGTATTTTCAAGCCCGAGTTTGTTGGCTTTTTGATTCATCATCTCCGAAAATGTCTGGATGTCCCCGCCTATTTCTATTGCAATCGCGGCGGCGGCGTCGTTTGCGGACTCAAGCAGCATAGCGTAGAGCAGCTCCTCCATAGTCAGCTTTTCGTTGGGGTAGAGATATATAGACGAGCCCTCTATTCCCGTTGCCTCCTCGGCAACCTGCACTGTTTTCGAGACGTCACAATTTTCAAGTGCTACAAGAGCGGTCATTATTTTGGTGGTTGATGCCATAGGCAATCTTTGGTCTGGATTTTTTGACCATATCACGCTACCGGTTTCCGCCTCTATGAGTATAGCCGACCTTGCCGACACCTGCGGCGTGGATACCGAGACGTCCTCTGCGGATATAAAAGGGAACAGGGTTGAGCCCGACGAGCTGTCAGCGTCACCTTGGACTTGTGATGCATTTACCTCCTCGTTTTTACCAAAAGAGGAGGAGATAATTAAAAGCAGGGAGGCAAAACAAAGAACGATAATCACTATCACAACGGTTTTGTACAAGCCCCTGCTTGATCTGAAAAATTTTTTAGGCATAGCTATCCCTCCGGACAAGTAATATCGTTATATTATATTTGTCCGGAAGGAATATTATTACATTAGATACCGACTTGTCGATATGACGTCTGTCGGTTTGCAAGATTATTCAGCCGCAGACTCGTCCTCGGAATTCTGGCTCTTTTTCTCTTTTGCAAAGAGTGCCTTTATCTTTGCGATTATTTCGGGAGAGCGGTCGATTATGTCCGAGAGCTGCTCCATAGGATCGGACGGATTCTTTACTCCAATATTGATGAGCTCAACGTCGCCGTCCTTGGAAACGCAAAGCATACCGATAGGCTGTACAGTGATACCTGTTCCGCCGCCCGCACCAAAGTTCTGGGGCTTACCGGTGGCACCGCCTGTCTTGTCGTTGAAGTCCAGACCGCCTGTTGCGAATCCCATAGCCACCTTGGAAATGGGAATGATGGTGGTTCCCGAAGCCGTCTCGACGGGAGTACCGATAACGGTATCAGCGTCGATCATATTTCTGATCTGAGCCAGAGTGGATTGTACTACCTCTTGAAGTTTGTTTTCTGATGCCATAATAGAATTCCTTTCCTTATATATAAGTGTTATTTATTTTCAGTTTTATTGTCCGCGCTGTTTTTTGCACAGCTGCTTTTGGGTATCTTATGTCCGTCAGAGCTTGTCTGTGTAGATGAGGGCTTTATCTTGAACCAACCAAACGCAAAGCTGAATGCGGTCTTAAACAGTACTCCGAGGAGTCCGCCCAAGCTCATAGAAAAGCTCATATTGACTTCTGCCTTGATCTCCTCCGAGAGAAAATCGGGCGCTACGTTTATCTCGGCGTTTTTCATTCCGTGCAGATTTGAGTGCTTGTCAAGAAAGTTCAGTACGGGACGGATCGCATTTGATATAACGTAATAGGTCAGTGCTGTCTTTGCGGCGTCATCCGCGCCGACAATTATGTTGATCCTTGCGACGTGGAAGTGGAAGCGTGATAAAAATCCCGAGAAAAAGAGCTTGATTATTCTCAAGAAAAGACTTACCGTGTCGGGCATAGGGGGTCTTGCGGCCTTTTTCGCCTGCTTTTGAGCTCTTTTTTCTTCTTTAGTGAGCTTTGCAGCCTCTTCCTTCTTCTTCTGCTTTTGAGCCGTCTTCTTGGCTTTCTTTTCTGTTGCCTTTTGAGCCTTTTTTGCCGCGGCCTCGGCATTTTTCTTGTCTCTCTTGGCTATTTTTTTGAGAGTATAGTCGCTGATGCGATATTTTTTTGGCTTTTTGGGCAGAATGTTGATCTTTATTCCGAATGCCCTGACGTATAGTGTGAGTTCATCGTCAAGGTTTATCGTGACCTTGACTCTGACCGAGAAGATGAGCACGAAGAATGCCAGAATTATCAGAAACGCGATCAAATATCACCACTCCTTTCCCAAAAGATTTTACTTACCAAAACGCAGGTCAGTCTGCTGTCTCCTCGTTTGCGGTTTCTACGTCGGACGCCTGCCCGTCGCCAGCCTCCTGCACGGCGGTAAATCCAAGCATAGCGGAGGGAATACCTACCTCTTCGACCGTGAGGTCCTCCTGATTTACAGACGTGGGAGATAGCTCGGTCTTGGGAAGCTCGTCCAGGGAATTGAGCCCGAACACACGCAAGAACTTTTCAGTAGTGGTGTAGAGCATAGGACGACCTGGGGCGTCAAGACGCGAGAGAGATTCAATAAGGTTTTTGTCTATCAGTGACGTCATAGCATAAGAGGAATCAACGCCTCTCACCGCGTCCACGTAGGAGCGCGTGACGGGCTGATTATACGCGACTATCGCGAGAGCCTCAAGTGTAGACGCGGACAGATTTCCGCCTCTCTTTATTCCAAGAGCCTCACGTATGTAGGGGAGAAATTCCTCTTTGGTGGCAAGCTGACAGGACTCGGGATACATAAGGAGTAAAAGTCCTCTTCGGGATTTTTCGCCGTTGTATTCCTCGCCCATAGCCTCGACCATGTTTTTAACGTCTTTAACCGTAAGACCGAGCACCTCGGAGAGCTTTGAGTATTCAACGGGGTGTCCTGCCGCAAAAAGTATCGCCTCTATTGCGGCGGTTATCTGCTCCAATCCTATGGGAGTCTGATTATCTTGATTCAAGGTCTACTCCTCCTTGCTCGTAATTATCTTGTATGGTCTCGACGTCGTCGGGATCGTCATTGATGTAGAATGTAGCTTTATCGTCGAGAATAGTGGATTCGGAATCCAAAATGAGTATCTTTCTTATTTTGATAAGCTCCAATACTCCAAGGAATATGGCTATCATATCGGGGAGAGACACCGAGTCCGAAAGAAGCTCTCCGAGAGAGGTCGCCTTCTTTTTGGACATACGTCGCAGTATTCCCGTTATTTTCACCTCGACGGGAACGATAGGAGAGCTTATCATGGGGGTAAAGACCGAGCTTTCAAGCTTGGGCCTGTTTTCGTTATAGGTGACTATGCGTCTTACTGCAAGACAAAGAGACTCGACCTCCTGATCCGCCACGAAGCTCCTGTCTATTGAGATCTCGTCGGTGTCTTTTTCAAGTCTGCCTGAAAATTTGGGGTAGAGGAGAGCCATTTTTGCCGCTGCCTCCTTGGCCTGCTGATATTTGGCAAGCGCATCTGCCAGAGCGGCTCTCGGGTCCTCCTCGTCCTCCTCTGCTTTGGGAAGCAGAAGCTTACTTTTGATGAGCATAAGCTCGCTCGCCATAACTATAAATTCACTGGCAAGCTCCATATCAAGCATTTCTGCCTGAGCAATGTATTCAAGATATTGCTCACAGATTATGTTTATCTGTATGTCCTCGATAGACATCTTGTTTTTTTGTATCAGGGACAAAAGAAGGTCAAGAGGCCCTTCAAATATTTCAAGACGGTAGCTTATAGCGTCCATACGGACCTCCTTTCACAGAAATTAATTTGAAATAATTACCAAAAGCTTCAAAATAAGATTTGCGATACCCTCAAACAGATTTTCGGCTATCCAAGCAAACGGAGAGAAATCAAAAAATCTTGATAAGATCACAGAGATGAGAATGACACCTACGAGTATATGTCTCTCGTATCTCATAATACTCCAATAGATTCTCTGGGGCAGTAAAAGCCCGAAAAATCTTGAGCCGTCAAACGGAGGCACCGGGATCATATTGTATGCCATGAGCATAAAGTTCAAAATAGCCATATACTGAAAAAGCATAAGCGCCATCCAGACAAGCTTTGCGGTAAAGCCGTTGTATATAATGCCTACGATATTCATACCGAAATAGAAAAATATTACAGTGTATATTATCGTACTTATGATTCCGATGAGCAGATTCATCATAGGGCCCGCTATTGCGGTAAATGCCATACCCCTGCGGGCGTTCTTGAAGTTCCTCGGATTTATCGGTACGGGCTTTGCCCAACCGTAACCGAACACGAGCATACACAAAAATCCGAACGGGTCTATGTGCTTTATGGGGTTAAATGTCAACCGTCCGAGATTGTGCGCGGTGCGGTCGCCAAGCTTATATGCGGCGTAGGCGTGAGCGGCCTCGTGGAATGAGATAGCTATCAATACGGCGGGGAGAGTTAAAAGTATGCTGATGATGGCGTCTCTTATATTGCCGCTCGACAGTAATGACAGTAGCATTGAGATCACCTCCGAAAATGAATAATGGTTGCGTTTGATTAAAGCTTGATATCGGAAAGCTCCGCGATAGCGTGCCAGAGCTCCTGCTTGCCCTCACCCTTGAGAGAGGAGAAGGGGATTATGGGAGTGCCTTCGGCTATGAGAGCGTCCGCGGTTATTTTTTCAATACAAGCGGCACGCTCGGTCTTATTGAGCTTATCTATTTTGGTAATGACAACAACGTAAGGAAGATCTACGCTATTCATCCACTCAAGCATCATAGCGTCGTCGAGAGTAATGCCCGCACGGCTGTCTACAAGCTGTACTACACCGCGGACAAGATCAATATTGGGGTTCTTGGTAAAGTAACCGTCGGTAAGAGCAGACCACTGCTTGCGGTTTTCGTGATTTCTCGCCGCAAAGCCGTATCCCGGGAGGTCTACGAGAAAGAGCTTCTTGTCCACCTCGTAGAAATTTACGGTTATGGTCTTACCGGGCGTTGCGGAGACTCGAGCCAAGGATTTCCGCCCGAGTAGAGTGTTTATAAGCGAGCTCTTTCCAACGTTGGAGCGTCCCGAAAGAGCTATCTGCGGCAGGGGGTCTTTTGGAAACTGACTTGCAAAACCTGCCGTCATTTTAAGATTTACGTTTTGAGTATTAAGTCCCATTATACGCTCCGTCGAATTATTTTGTCGCCCCTGCGGATACGGTGCCCGTGACAGAGGGAGCCTTCTGCTTTAGGGGAATGCTCTCGCCATCCGCACAACCGTCGCACATCTCAAGAGTTGCGCGCCTGATTTTCTCACTGCCCTCCACAAGTGCGTGTGAAAGCACCTCAGACGCTCTGCGGCAGGGAATAAAGGTCACGTTTTCGCGCACCATAGGGTCAATGTCGTTGAGATCCTTGAGGTTTTCCGCGGGAATGAGGATAGTGGTCACGCCCGCGCAGTATGCAGCCATGGTCTTTTCACGGAGACCACCGATAGGAAGAACCTGACCGCGTATGGTTATCTCACCCGTCATAGCAATGTCTCGGCGCACGGGGATGCCAGAGAGCGCGCTGATGAGTGCTGTGAGCGTGGTAACTCCCGCGCTGGGACCGTCCTTGGGAACGGCACCCTCGGGGAAGTGGATATGTATATCCTTTTTAGAATAGAAATCTGAGGATATTCCGTATTTATCTGCTATCTGGCGCGCGTAAGTGACCGCTGCGTGAGCCGATTCCTTCATAACGTCTCCAAGAGAGCCCGTGAGCTCAAGCTTGCCCGTGCCGTCCATTACGGCACACTCCACACGGAGAAGATCACCGCCCGATTGGGTGTAAGCCATTCCGTTGACGATACCCACTTCGTCCTGCTCGGAAATGAGCTCGGGGAGTATCTTTTTTGGGCCCAAAAAGCTCTTGAGGTCCTCGGGGCGTACGGTGACGCTCTTGCGTCCGCTCTCTATCATAAGCTTTGCGACCTTTCTGCAAAGAGAAGCCAGCTCACGTTCGAGATTTCTCACTCCGGATTCGCGAGTGTAGCAATCTATTATGTCCGAGAGCGCCTCGTCCGAGATCTTGAGCATACGCTTGTTGAGTCCGTGACGCTTTAATTGCTTTGGTATAAGATGATTTTTTGCGATGCCTGTTTTCTGGCTCTTGGTGTAGGTGTGCAGCTCAATTATCTCCATTCTGTCGATAAGAGGTCGCGGCACGGTATCAAGAGAGTTTGCGGTCGCTATAAATATACAGTCGGAGAGGTCGAAGGGAAGCTCTACAAAGTGATCTCTGAAGAACTTGTTTTGCTCGGGGTCAAGCACCTCAAGCATAGCCGACGCGGGGTCGCCTCTGCCGTCGTTTGCCATTTTATCTATTTCGTCAAAGAGTATGAGCGGATTATTGACACCGGCGTTCGAAACGGCGGTTATAATACGTCCGGGCATAGCTCCGACGTAGGTTTTTCTGTGACCTCTAATATCAGCCTCGTCACGCACACCCCCAAGAGACACGCGTACGTATTTACGCTTCATAGCCTTTGCCAAAGACGCGGCTATAGAGGTCTTGCCCACTCCGGGAGGGCCGTAGAGACAAATTATCTGTCCCTTAAGGTCGGGATTGAGCTGTTTTACCGCAAGGTATTCAAGTAGTCTTTCCTTAACGTCCTCAAGTCCCTCGTGTTCAGCGTCGAGTATTTTCTTTGCCGCCGCGATGTCAGTGCGGTCCTTTGTAGACTGGTTCCACGGTATATCAAGGCACACGTCGAGATAATTTGCGAGCACTGTAGCCTCGGCAGAGCCGAAGGGTGACTTCGCAAGTCTATCGTTTTCACGCAAAAGCTTTTTCTCAACCTCTGCGGGAAGATGCGCCGAGGTTATCTTCTGATAATATCCATCTACGTCGGATACACCCTCTCCGAGCTCCTCCTGAATAGATTTCATTTCCTCGCGAAGATAATATTCTCTCTGCCCGCGATTGATACGCTCGCGTGTTTTTTTGTGAAGCTCGGATTCAAGGCTCAACACGTTGAGCTCATCCTCAGCTATCGCGAGCACGGCTTCTATTCTCTTGTAAGGCTCGAATATCCCGAGCACCTCAAGCTTGTCCTCAAATCTTATGAACAGCCCCGAGGTTATCACGTCCGCAAGCATAGCGGGGTTCTTTATAGCTTTAAATGTAGGAAGTATGCTCTCGGCGGGGGGAGGGAGCAGCTTTGCCATCTTTGCCGCAGTGTCGTTGAGACGGCGCAGATACGCCTGATTTTTGATACCGGGTCCGTCGGGCAGAGTTACAGTTTTGCAAATTACGTTTGCCGTGTAATACTTACCCGTCTTGCGTATATCGTTGACTGTCGCGCGGGACATTCCCTCGGCGATACAACGAATAGCACCCTCACCGACGTTTATGACCTGCTTGACTCTTACTACCGTTCCGATCTCAAAAAGCTCGGGCTCCTCACCCTCAAGGCTTTTAATGGGTACCGCGATGGCATATTTCGATCCCTCGAATGCCTCGCGCACAGCCTCACACGAGCCGTATGTCGAGTCTGTTATTTCCAAATTTACTATTTCGCCCGGGAATGCCACCGTGCCGTCAAGCGCTATGAGCGGCAGAGAGAGCTTCTCGGCTTTTACCGTATATTCTGACATTTTGATTTTTCTCCGATTTGACTTAGCGATTTATTTATATCCAAAGCTCATACAAGTCTGCCATATGGTATCTTTTATGAGCGTACATATAACCACATTACATTATACCATAAATTGTTCCAAATTTCCATAGTTTTAAAAATTTTTACAATTTTATATATAAATATATATAACATTTTGCGAAAACAGCCCCGATGCGAGCACAAAGCTGTCGCAACGAGGCAAAAAAAGAAAGCACAACAGACCTTTTTCTTTGCGGACAGATATCATGAGATTGATATTTCGCAGAAAAACAGAATGTTGTGCAGGAAAATTATAAAGCACCGACGCGGATCGGGGCTTTACTCGGGATTTACATTATACACCTGTTTGTCGAATTTGTAAATATCCATTTTGTACGATTTTTTGTCGTAAAATTTGTTGAAATGCATAGCATGGAGAAAATTTAAACAGATGTCGTAGTCGGTTTTGTGCATTTTGCATTAATATATTTTGTCGCACTCCCGTCTCAAAAATAATATTTTGTGTCTTTAAAAAAGAGATGCAAAACAGGAAACTTCTGATAAAGTAAAGGGTTTTGGAGCATGGTGTTCGTGTGAGCCCTTGAATTTGTAGAATATGACGGAAGGCAAAAAAATTTTTTGTGCGTAAAACTTTTTTATTTTTTTGCAAAAACTATTGACAAAAGTCGATGGGTGTGTTATAATGTTCGACGTAATAAAGAGAAGTTCCGCTTCCACCCTGCCGCACGGCGAGCAGAGGTCAATAGTTATCCTTCATTCGATACGTCGGGTGGAGTAGGCTTTGCGCGGGACTTTTACAGTCCGGCGTTTTTTGTCGTCGGGATACGGAGACAAATATTATAAACATATACATTTTATTTAACGGAGGTGTATAACCATAGCAGCAAATAATTCCAAGGACACTCTCATCAACGAGGCAATCGATTACTCTGAGGTAAGAGTTATCGGTGCCGAAGGTGATCAGCTCGGCATAATGAGCTCCGAGAAAGCACTTCAGATGGCATACGACAAGGGACTCGACCTTGTGGCAATGTCCACTCAGTCAAATCCGCCTGTATGTAAGATCATGGACTACGGTAAATACCGCTTTGACCGTGAGAAGCGCGAGAAGGAAGCAAAGAAGAAGCAACAGACCGTAGAGCTTAAGGAAATACAGCTCTCTCCCAGAATCGACACGCACGATTTTGAGACTAAAGCCAAGCAGGCACGCAAGTTCCTTGAGGCAGGAAACAAGGTGCGTGTGGTAATGAGATTCAGAGGACGCGAAATGAGCCATATGGCGATAGGACGCGAGGTTATAGACAAATTTGCGGATATCTGTTCCGAGGTGGGAACGGTGGACAAAAAGCCGTCGGTTGACGGTCGTATTATGAGCATGGTTATATCGCCCATCGTACAAAAAGCAACCAAATAATATTTGTAATTTTTAAGCATAAGGAGTATATAAAAATGGGAAAAGTCAAGACACATAAGGCTTCTGCCAAGAGATTTTCGGTTACCGGCACAGGAAAGGTAAAGATGAACCACTGTCATCACCGCCACAACCTCGGTCTTAAGACCCAGAAGAGAAAAAGACATCTTCGTAGCGGCGCTATCATGAGCGAGGCTATGGCAGGCAACATCAGAACACTCATTCAGAAGTAATTTCATCAGTAATCGAGAAAGGAATAATTTAAAATGGCAAGAATTAAGGGCGCTATGATGACGCGCAAGAGAAGAAAGAAAATATTGAAGGCAGCGAAGGGCTATTGGGGTGCAAAATCCAAGCACTTCAAGATGGCTAAGCAGCAGGTAATGAAGAGCGGTAACTATGCATTTGCAGGCCGTAAGCTCAAGAAGAGAGATATGAGAAGACTCTGGATCACCAGAATCTCCGCGCAGGCAAAGGTATGCGGCATGAACTATTCTACGTTCATGAACGGACTTAAGAAGGCAGGCGTTACTCTCAACAGAAAGATGCTTGCAGAGCTCGCAGTATCCGACAAGGCAGCTTTCGCAGCACTTGCTGAGCAGGCAAAGGCAGCTCTCTAATCGTTATTGAATAAAAACCCGGTTAGGTAATACCGGGTTTTTGTCATAGATAGGGGTAATTTTAATTTAAAAAATTAGACGACTTTGGCGTTGATTTTATCCCTAAAATGACTTTTTTACTGAAAAATAATTCCAAAAAAGTAATTTTATTACATATAATTATATGTGCGGACTTGCTCTGCGCGTGTTGGCTTGATTGTATGGAAAAACTTTTTTATAGTGCAAATTCAACAAAAAAGCATCCTCAAATTTGGTAGAAAAGGAGTACGGAAAGTGGCTTATAACGGTGAGATAATAACGTCGGCTCAAAATAAATACGTCTCCTTGGCGAGAAGTCTTGGGGATAAAAAGGGCAGAGAAAAGAGCTCTCTTTTCCGCTTTGACGGCATAAAGCTTATGTGTGAGGCGGTGCGTAAGGGAGTGGGAATTGAGTTCTTGATAGTCGCGCAGTCTCAGTATGAGACAGTATTTGCAAGAGCCGAGCAGCTCTACAAAATAGGCGAGGGTAGCCTTGAATGTAGGATAGTAGTGATAACCGACGACCTGTTTGCAAGACTGTCTGAGGAGAACGCTCCCGAGGGGGTCATCTGCGTGGCAAGGTATGACGGTGAGCTCCATAAAAGCGTTACGGCGGAAGAAATTCCGGGATTTGAGGGAGAGAAGATACTCTTGCTTGAATCGGTTCGTGACCCTCAGAACGTGGGGGCTATCATACGGGTTGCCGCCGCTTTTGGCGTGGACCGTCTGGTGATGAGCCGCGATTGCGCGGATATATACAGCGCAAAGACCGTCAGGGCATCAATGGGAACGGTATTCTCACTTCCTATTTGCCGAGTTGATTCGGTAGTGGACGCAGTGTCCGTGCTCAAAGTACGCGGACGCAGAGTATTCGCCGCTGCCCTTGACGAAAATGCCGCAAGGCTTGGACAGCTTGAGATATTGGATGGCGATTGCGTGGTCATAGGGAACGAGGGGCACGGTCTTTCGCCCGAGACGGTATCGGCTTGTACGCAGAGCGTGTATATACCAATGTCTGACGGAGTGGAG
>CAJGCF010000011.1 GCA_904501865.1 uncultured Clostridia bacterium | reverse complement strand
TATGGTAGACAACTACGACGGCACCCTCAAGGAGCCAAGACTTTTGCCGACGACTTACCCTAATATTTTGGTTACACCCAATAGCGGTATAGCCGTTGGAATGGCGTCTGATATATGCTCGTTTAATCTTGCCGAAATATGCGATGGAACTATTGCGATACTTAAAAAGCCCAATATTTCTGTCGATAAGATAATGGAAATTATTAAAGCTCCAGACTTTCCAGGAGGCGGACAGATAATATATGACGCTGAGCAAATGAGGGCTATTTATGAGAATGGAGACGGATCCTTTAAAATTCGTTCAAGATATTCTTATGACGCATCGCAAAACTGTATAGACATCCTGCAAATACCCTACTCTACTACTATAGAGCAGATACTTAATAAAATATCGACGCTCGTCAAGGAGGGCAAGCTCAAAGAGGTGGTTGATTTCCGTGATGAGATCGATCGTGACGGATTTAAGCTCACTCTTGATTTGAGAAAAGGCGTGGATCCCGATAAGTTGATGCAAAGGCTCTTCAAGTCAACGCCTCTTGAAAGTAGCTTTAAGTGTAACTTTAACATTATCATTGACGCAGAGCCTCGCCAGCTTGGAGTTATAGAAATTCTCAGCGAATGGATAAACTTCAGAAAGGCGTGTCTGACACGAGAGCTCAAATTTGATCTCGGCAAGAAAAATGACAAGCTTCATCTTTTACTTGGACTTGGCAAGATCCTGCTTGACATTGATAAAGCTATCAGAATAATTCGCAAGACCGAAAAGGAAGAGGACGTTATTCCCAACCTTTGCGACGGTTTTGGAATAGATGAGATACAGGCAAATTATATAGCAGAGATCAAGCTCCGTAACCTTAACCGTGAGTATATTCTCAATAGAATTTCCGAGATTGAGGATCTGAAAAAGCAGATCGCCGAGATAGAGTCTATATTGGCTGACGAATATAAGCTCAAGGCTTTGATAGCGTCCCAGCTTACCGAGATCAAGAAGAAATACGGAAAGCCGAGAAAAACTCAGATAATTTACGCGGATACTATTGAGAATTACGTCGAGGAGGAGGTCATTGAGAACTATCCTTGTAAGCTTGTCCTCTCTAAGGAGGGTTATTTCAAGAAAATAACATACAAATCCCTTATGGGTAACGATGAGCAACGCTTCAAGGAGGGTGACAGTCTGCGACAGATGTTTGACGCCGAGAATAAGGACACAGTATTCTTCTTTACCGATCGAGCACAACTTTACCGCGCTAACGTCAGTGATTTTGAGAATACTAAGGCGTCTGTCATAGGTGATTTCATTCCTGCCGAGCTTAAAATGGATCAGGGCGAGCGTCCTATTTTTATGACTGTTCAAAGTCAGTTCCGCGAAGGATATAACTATGTGTTTATATTTGAAAACGGTAAGGGATTAAAGGTTCCAGAGAAAGCGTATGAGACCTCAAGCGTTCGCAAGAGACTCAAGGGAGTATTTTCTACCGCCTCTCCTATCGTTGCCGTTTTCTCCGAGCAGGAAAAGAATCCTTTTGAGATAATGCTCGTATCAAGTGAGGATCGCGCAATTATTATTAAGACCTCTCTGATTCCTGTCAAGGCAACTAAAACGTCAATAGGAGTTCAGCTAATGACGGTTAAAAAGAATCAAAAGCTCACAGCGGCGTTGTCCGATTTTGAAAGTGTATACGAAAACACAAAGGGATATAGAAAGCTTAAGCTTCCCGCAACGGGCGTTCTATTGAGTGAAAAAGACATCAAAAGTTGTCAGATAAGTATTGAGGATATGTAAGGGGAGGATAGAAATGAATAATAAAAAACGTCAATTTTGGATAAAAATTATGGCCATAGTGCTGATCGCTCTTATGTTTAGCAGCGTAGCATATTACGCGTTTGCTGTTCTTTTTTAAATATGAAAAGGAACAGCAAATTGTCACATATCGTGCAGCTTGCTACAAAATATGAGCAGGAGCTTCTGCACGGAGGTGTTCCCTTTGACGAATATCCTCGTCCTCAGATGAGACGTGACTCTTATCTTTGCCTCAACGGTGAATGGGATTTTAAGATCAGACAAAATGACAAGGTAAAATATTCAGGGAGAATACTTGTACCTTTTGTGCCTGAAAGCAGGATATCGGGATTTTTTCAAAGTATAAATAAAAAAGACGTTATGATATACGAGCGCGAATTTGTTTTGAACGAGGACTTTCTTCAAGATCGCGTTATCTTGCATTTTGGAGCTTGCGATCAATATGCGAGCGTATACGTAAACGGTGTTTTTGTTGGTAAAAACACGGGCGGATATCTTCCTTTTTCGTTTGATATAACAGATGTGGCACGTCTTGGCTCAAACACGGTGCGTGTTGAGGCGAAAGACCCTCTTTGCAAGGACCTTCCATACGGAAAGCAAACTTCTCATAGAGGAGGTATGTGGTATACCAAGACCAGTGGTATATGGCAGACAGTTTGGATTGAAAGTGTTCCAAGGGAGTATGTTCAAAGCATAAAAATAAGCACCGATCTTCACGGCGCTTTGATAAAGGTTTCGGGCGGAAGCGTGGAGAAAACCTTGATGTTTGAGGGAAAGAGCTATAACTTTTCATCAGATGAATTCAGACTTGAGGTAGAGTCTCCAAGATTGTGGACTCCCGACGACCCACATCTCTACGAGTTCGAGCTTGTTTGCGGTAATGATAAGATAAGCTCGTATTTCGGGCTCCGTACGATTTCAATAGAGACGCGCGGAGATAGGTCGGTCATCTGCCTGAACGGAAAGCCGATTTTTTGCCACGGATTGCTTGATCAAGGGTATTTTAGCGACGGTGTTTTTCTCCCTGCAACTCCTCAGGGCTTCAAGGACGACATTCTTAAAATGAAAAAATGCGGATTCAATATGCTGCGCAAGCACATAAAGCTTGAGCCCGACTTGTTCTATTATTACTGCGATAAATACGGAATGCTTGTTTTTCAGGACATGATAAATAGCGGTAATTACAGCTTTTTTGTAGATACTGCTCTTCCCACCCTGTTTTTGAAAAAGGGTGTATCTCATCGCGCAAGTAAGAGACGCCGCATTGAGTTCGAAAAAAACTGCGAGGGTATAATCCATTCCCTTTACAATCATCCGTCAGTGATCTATTACACGATATTCAATGAGGGTTGGGGACAGTTCTCGCCTGCCGAGTTCTATAAAAAGCTCAAGACTCTTGATCCGTCTCGCGTCTATGACACTACGTCGGGGTGGTTTAAAGTGTCTCAGAGCGACGTTGAAAGCGATCACGTGTACTTCAAGCCCATAAAGCTAAAGGCCGTCAAGGGTAAGCCTATGGTGCTCTCGGAGTTCGGTGGATACGTATGCAAGATCGACGGACACTCCTTCAACACAAAAAACACCTATGGATACAAGCTTCTTGATAGCGTAGAGGCTTTTGAAAACGCGCTGATATCCTTATATGAGGATCAAGTATTGTCTGCGATAGACGATGGGTTATGTGCGGCAGTTTACACACAGATAAGCGACGTGGAGGACGAGACCAACGGACTTTTGACGTATGATCGAAAAGTTCTAAAGGTCAATGCCGAGCGTATGAATCATATGTCACGCCGACTTTATGAGAATTTCAATAATCAATATTAAAAAATCGGATATAACCGTGTGGTTATATCCAATTTTTTCAGAATTAAATTATTTTTCGATTTCTTCATCCTCAAGGGGTGCCTCTATAATAATAGTGTCCACCTCTCCATTACCCGTGGTATCAAGCATAATTGCATCTGTCTCACCGTCACCGTCAAGATCCACCTTGCCAATCACCTTGGACTTAAGCTTATTTTCATAAAGCTTGTATACAACGGCTGCAGCCGCGGCAAGCGCTAATATTGCGGATGCGATTATAATTATTAATTTGATGGGAGACTTTTTCTTTTTCTCAACAACTATGATCTGCGGTATTTTCATAAATATTTCCTCCGATAAAGTTATCTAATACATCTATATTAACATTATACCATTTTATATATTTAATTTTGTGAATGACTTGTAAATTATATAGTTTTTTATAAAAACTCTTAATTATTGGTAAAAAATAAGGTATAATAGGGTTGGACAAGGCGTATGCCTTATAATTTATTTATTTGGAGGACAATATGGATAATACAAAGGAAATAAATATCAGATCCTGTGCAATCATCGGTTGCGGCAATGTTGGTGCTGCAACGGCATTCTCACTAATGCACAGTGGATTGCTATCGAAAATGGTTTTGATAGACACTAATAACAAAAAATCACACGGAGAGGCAGAGGATATATCCGACGCTTTGCCCTTCAATTCTCCTATGGAGATAATCGCAGGAGATTACTCAGACATAGAGGATTGCGGAATAATCATTATTACCGCAGGCGTAAATCAAACCCCCGGGCAGACGCGACTTGATCTGCTTCAGAAAAATGCCGCGATATTCAGAAAGATCGTCGATAATATAACTGCTCACAACAAAGAAGCTATAATTTTGGTGGTTACCAATCCTGTTGACGTGCTGACGTATATTACGCTTTTGCGTTCGGGATTCCCCACCTGCCGCGTCATAGGGTCGGGTACGGTTTTGGATACTGCGCGACTCAAGGAGCAGGTAGGAAAGCATTTTGGTGTTGATAGCAGAAACGTGCATTCATTTGTTATAGGTGAGCACGGGGACAGTGAGGTGGCAGTTTGGAGCAGTGCCAATATTTCGGGCATTGACCTGATAAGCTTTTGCCGTGAGGGTGGACTTGATTATGATATAGCCGCTCTTGACAGATTGAGCGCTGACGTACAAACGAGTGCGTACCGTATCATTGAGGCTAAAGGCGCGACCTATTACGCGATAGCGGACAGTGTGCGTAGGATAATTGCTGCCATAGTCAACGACGAGCACACCATACTTCCCGTCTCAACTTTTTTGGACGGAGAATACGGAGTGAGAAACGTCTGTATGGGAATTCCATGCATAGTCGGCAAAGGAGGAATAGAGAGGATTATAGAAATACCTCTCAATGACAGTGAGCGTCAACGTCTTTTGCAATCTGCAAGCTCTTTAAGCGAGATTATCGAACAGCTTTGAATAAAAACAAAAAGGGGCTGAGTCATTTATATGCAGAAGGCGTGGTTTGGTTCTCGTAGGCATATAAGGGTACGCCAGAAAGCCAAAACACGACTAAAAAAGCCAAATAAAATGAGGAAATCCGCCGAAAAAATCGGCGAATTTCTACATTTGAAAGACAAAAACTATATTTTTAAGTTGTTTTTTGTCTAGGCTCATAAAAGTGGCTTTTGTTCTGCGCTAAATGAAGCAGCCCCTTTGATTTTTTAGTAAGATGCACGGCAACCGCCGATGAATTTCGGTCGGGTGTATGCGCTATTGAGTGTAGCCTGCCCTATTTTCGACACAGACAGGCGCATAGGAACGGCAACATCTTTAAGGTGCATACCAATGAGGGTGCCACCGATATCCATTCCTGCATGAGCTCTTATATGCTCCACTAATACGGGTGATTTCATACTCTGATAAGTTACTGTGGCAAATGAGCCGCCTGCCTTAGGCTGTGGAATTACGGTGACGGGCTCATATCCGTATTTTTCCGCACATTCGCGTTCGATTACAAGTGCGCGATTGAGATGCTCACAGCATTGAGACGCAAGATATATCCCTTTTTCAGTTAAAATGGGGTATATAGCTTTAAATATTATCTCCGCTGCCATATAGCTCGAGCCTTTTCCAATGTTTGTGCCCAAAACCTCGGATGAGGAGCACCCCACAACGAAAATATCCCCTTTTGAGAGAGATGTATTATTCAATATCTCATTGATTGCGGTAATCGCCTGAGATCTGATAGCTTCCTTAAAGTCTTTTCCGACCTTTGTATCGGCTCCCTTGTATAAATCAGTCATAAAAATCTCCGTTTCGCCGTATGGTACAAGAATTATTCCCCGCAAGCCTCACTATCGCAGAGAACGGTTACGTTGGGATGAAGCTTGAGAAGGGTTGCGGGGCAGCTTGTGGAAATTCTATCCGTCACGAGCTGCTTGAACACCTCTCTCTTGGATTTTCCGCTCACAAGAAGTATTATCTTCTTCGCGTTAAATATAGTACCCATACCCATGGTAAGAGCCGCGTTAGGCATTACCTCGTCCTCAGAGAAAAATCTTGCGTTTGCCGCCATAGTGCTTTCTGTGAGTCCTGTTTTGTGAGTGTAGAGGTAAAGGCTTTCCTCGGGCTCGTTAAATCCGATGTGACCGTTGTGTCCTATTCCCAAAACCTGAAGGTCAATACCGCCAAGCTTTTTGATCAATTCCTCATATTTCCTACACTCCTCATCGGCGTCCTCTGCGGATCCGTTGGGTACGTAAGTGTTATCTTTGTCGATGTTTATGTGATTAAACAGATTATCGTTCATAAAGTAACGATAGCTTTGGTTATTTTCAGGAGAAATAGGATAGTATTCGTCAAGATTGACAGTCTTTATTTTTGAAAAGTCGATCATACCGGATTTGTTCATCTCGGCAAGCTTTTGATACATACCGATAGGAGTAGATCCGGTAGCAAGGCCCAAAACAGAGTCATTTTTAATATTTATCTGCTTTGCAAATATGTCGGCTGCTGCCGAGGACATTTCTTCATAAGTTGAAAATTTCAAGATTTTCATAAAAAGTATATCTCCTTAAATTAAAATAAGAATACAAATGAATTTTTACCAATTATCGCTTTCGTCATTCGGTATGACTTCAGTCACTGCGGCAATAGCACATTCTATCATGCTGTCGTCGGGTTCAAGAACCGTAATATGCTGTAGCCACACTCCCGGTGCCGATATTATTCTTGTAAATATATTGTCATGCTTACCTGATATTTTTATAAGCTCGTAGCCTATACCTACTATCAGGGGTATGAGAATGATCTTGGTGAGAGATCGAATTACGTTCATCAGTGCAGGCCCAAGGTCGTTCATCGTATTTTCTCCAAGAACCAAAATGTAAAACGGGGTGATGAAGAATCCGATAAAGATACTCACCAAGATCATCAAAATCAAGAAACTCGTTCCGCATCTGGGATGGAATCTTTTCTGCTTTCTGACATTGTCAACAGTAAGCTCAAGTCCTGCCTCGTAGCAAAAAATAGTTTTATGCTCTGCGCCGTGGAATTGGAAAGTACGCCTGATATCCTTCATCAGAGTCATAAGTGCCATATAACCGACTATAAGAATAAGCTTTATAACACCTTCAATTACGGATTGAATGAGAGACGCTGAAAGATTGTTTTGGGGCTTTAGCGCAGGAATAAGTGATGCAAGTCCGGAAAAAATGAATGTGGGGAGAACGAAAAAAAGTCCTATTGAAAGTAAAATTCCAAGCACCGTTCCTACGGTCATAACTATTGCCGTGAGAGCAGAGCTATCTTTGTCATTAGAGGGTTTTTCTGTCTCCGAGGTGTCGGGTAGATCAGTGCCATTTTTTGCCGCTTTTTTGGCGGCTTTTTCGGCTTTTTTAGCCGCTTTTTCCCTTTTTAACTCTTCCTCCGCTTCTTCAAGACCTGATATCTCTGCAGAACGCATAAGGCACTTCATTCCCACGGCCATGGAATCTATATAATTGAAAAGCCCTCGTATTATGGGGAGCTTGAAAAACTGTCCGCGTTTTTTTGTTTCCGTCGGGAATTTTTCGATGATTATTTCACCTTGAGTGTTTCTAACCGCCATAGCGGTTACCTCAGGTCCTCTCATCATTATTCCCTCCATCAGCGCCTGACCTCCTATTGAGGTTTTTTTGGCACATGCGGATTTTTTACAAGTGTTATCTTTGCTCATTAAATTTTAATATTCACCTTTCTTAAGCCTTGTGAAAATATTTTCACGCGTAGAAATAATAGCACGAATATGTTAACTGCATGTGAATACTGTTTTCGCATTATATGTCATAAGCTCCAAAAGACTCTTTTCTAAACGAGTCTTTTGGAAAATGAGTTATTTATCGAATGAAATTTTTATCTGACCGTGAGCTTCCATTTCAGATCTGTGCTTTGCTACTACGTTATTAATCCTCTTTACAGGATCAAGTAGCTCACTTATCGTTGCGTCGTGATTAAGCGTATCAATTATATAGGATACATACTTACACATATTAACGTCAACGTGCCAAGGCTTTTCGAGAAGTCCGGGACGTCTGTATACAAGGTTAGTTGTAAACACCTTGGAAATAATGCCATCGCTGTATGCCTTGTCAAACTTATCAAAGCCGTCAGTGAATAGTCCGAATGTTGCAAACGCAAATATTCTCTTTGCTCCTCTTTCCTTAAGCTGTGAGCAAACGTCGAGCATAGACTCTCCCGAGGAGATCATATCGTCAACTACTATAACGTCTTTGCCCGTGAGGTCCTGACCGAGATATTCGTGAGCCTCGATGGGATTCTTGCCGTTGATGATGACCGAGTAGTTGCGGCGCTTGTAGAACATACCTATATCAACCCCAAGGACTGATGAGTAGTACATACATCTGCCCATAGCTCCCTCGTCGGGAGAGATCATCATAAGATTTTCCTTGTCTATAATAATGTCGGGGACTGCTTTTATAAGAGCCTTGATCATCTGATATGAAGGACGTACGTTGTCAAAGCCTGACAGAGGGATCGCGTTGCACACTCTGGGGTCGTGAGCATCAAAAGTGATTATATTGGTTATACCCATACTCATGAGTTCTTGGAGCATAATAGCACAGTCAAGAGATTCTCTTGTGGAGCGCTTATGCTGTCTGCCCTCGTAAAGCATAGGCATAATAACTGTTATTCGTCTTGCCTTTCCTGCTATTGCGGCGATTATTCTCTTGAGATCTGCGTAGTGGTCATCGGGGCTCATAGGTACGGTCTGACCGTACATGCGGTACATTACTCCGTAGTTGAAAGTGTCGCAAATGATGTAAACGTCCTGACCTCTCATTGAGTGATGTATAAGTCCCTTGCCCTCACCCGTGCCAAATCTTGGACAGAGCGCTTCTACAAGATAGGTATCCTCGCTGGTATGTCTGCGCCATTCCTTAAGATAATTGTCGACCTGACTGGCAAAGGCCTCGCAGCCCTTCATGCCTATTACACTCAATTCCCCAAACTGTGCTTCCTTCATTTTTACAATCCTCCAAATGATTTTTAAATAATGTTAGTGGAGGAATATCCGAACTTATATAAGACGTTCAGATATTCCGATTGCCGTTGTTGTTACTAGATCACTGCAGTTTGCAGAATCTTCCATAGGCCTCATCCCAAATGCTTCTGTCGCTTGTAGGCTCATAGTGCTTAAGCTCGAAGGAGTTGGCAACGACATCGCGTGACTGGGACAGATCCTTGATCTCGCCCGCGGCAATTGCTTGCATTATGAGATTTCCGATAGCGGTCGCCTCCTCGGGACCTGCGCAAACGGGAATTCCGCAAGCGTCTGCCGTCATCTGCGAGAGGAATTTGTCCTTTGTTCCGCCGCCGACTACGTTTATCATAGAGGTCTTTTTACCCATAAGATTTTCAATTGTCTCAACGGTATATCTGTATTTCAATGCAAGAGATTCGTAGATGCAACGCACCACTTCTCCTACTGTTTCGGGAACGTGCTGTCCTGTCATGCGGCAGAAATCACGTATTTTTTTAGGCATATTTCCGGGGGTGTTGAAGGTGTGATAGTCAGGGTTGATGAGAGATGCAAAAGGAGTAGCTTCCTTTGCCCACGCTTCCATCTGAGCGAAGCTGTAGTCCTGCCCCTCTCTTTTCCACTGCCTTCTTGACTCTTGAATAATCCAGAGCCCCATAATATTCTTGAGGAATCTAATGGTTCCCATAGCGCCGCCCTCATTGGTGTAGTTTGCAGCGCGAGTGTCCGCGTTGATCAAGGGCTCGGGAAGCTCGGCACCCATGAGCGACCAAGTTCCGCTAGATATGTATATAAAGTCGTTGTTCTTTGCGGGAACGGCGATAACTGCGCTGGCTGTGTCGTGAGAAGCCACGTTTACCACCTTGATATTGTTTTTGCCAACTTCCTCGTTGATCTGAGGAAGCAGACCGCCGAGATTGTTACATGGCTGAACGAGAGGAGCAAATATCGAGCGCTTTACGCCTATTTTATCCGTGAGGTCAAACGCAAAATCTCTCTTTGCGGCATCAAGTATCATTCCCGTAGACGCGATGGTATATTCCGTTGCCATTTTACCTGTGAGAAAATAGTTGAGAAGGTCGGGAATAAAGAGCATCTTGTCTGCTCTGTCAAGCAGATCGGGATCGTCACGCTTTTCTGCCGCAAGCTGATTGAGAGTGTTGAAATCGATAGCTTGTATTCCGGTGACGTTATATATCTCCTCGGGAGAAACAAAATTCTTGACGTAATCGGTTATGTTTACCGTTCTTGTATCACGGTAGTGTGTAGGATTGGCCATCATTCTTCCGTTTTTATCGATAAGTGCGTAGTCCACTCCCCAGGTATCTATACCTACTGACGCGACGTTGTCGTTTTCAATGACGGTCTTCATAATTGAGTTTTTTATTTCAAAAAATATTCTGAGAATATCCCAAGTGAATCTTCCATTTACAAAAACGGGGTCATTTGAAAAACGGTGATTTTCTCTGAGTGAGAGCTTATTTCCGTCAAACGTTCCTACTATTCCTCGTCCGCTGGATGCGCCAAGGTCTATCGCCAGCATTTTGAGTTCAGCCATAATTTCCTCCGTGAATTAAGGTTTTTGAATTATACCATTTATTATACCACATTTACCACTCAATAGTATTAACAAAGTGTTAACATGACATTCTTTTACAAATAATTTGTACCGCCAATTTCTTTCGACAGGACTCACCTTTTTTTGTCGCTACCATAAAATAATAGTGAGGCAAACAGTTTTATCTGGAGCCTTTAGATATATTTTGCGGAGCTTACTATGTTTAGAAAATATACGTTTACTATCCTGGGCGGAGACAAAAGACAGGTCGTTATAGCAAAGAAGCTTATAGCCTGCGGTCACACGGTCAGGATATATGGTCTTGGAGAGCTTTCTGTGGAGATACCCGGTGCGGAGTTATTCTGCGGACACGAAAAGGCTATTGAAGGAAGTGACGTTATCATACTTCCTTTGCCTGCAACTAAGGACAATGTTTTTTTGTATTTCAGATGCGATCCCAGTGGAATACAGCTGCGGCTTTCTGAAATTATTTCCCTTGCGGCTAAAGGTGGATGCAGAGCCATACTGGGCGGAATGCTTCCAGCGGACGTTATAGCGAGCGCGGAGCTCAAGGGTATATGTGCCGTGGATTATTATAAGGACGAGGCGTTACAGAGAAAAAACGCGCTTCCGTCTGCAGAGGGCGCTTTAATGATCGCTATGGAAAACACGGAAAAGGTTATAAAGGGTATGTCCACCGTCGTGTGCGGATACGGACGGATAGGATCTTGCTTATCCAATATACTTTACGGAATGGGTGCCAACGTTACTGTTATGGCACGTCGAGATGAGATCTTATGTGAGGCGGCACTTAACGGATATAAGTCGGTCAGGATAAAGCAAGACGAGCCCTCTGAAATGATATCCTGCCTTGAGAAATGTGACGTGATATTCAATACAGTACCTCACGTTATCTTTTCGAGGAGAATAATCGAAAAATTAAAGCATAAGCCGTTATATATTGAGATAGCCTCATCTCCGGGCGGTATAGACACACTTGTTGCCAGAGAGCTTGGTATACAGACTGTATTCGCTCCGTCTCTGCCGGGGAAATATGCTCCGATAAGTGCGGGAGAATACATTTTTGAAACTATTTTTGACATTCTTGTACAGAAAGGTATAATGATATGATAGGATATGCTATGTGTGGTTCCTTCTGCACCTTTCAAGATTCGTTTGAGGTGCTCAAGGCACTCAAGGAAAAATATGATGATATTGTGCCCATCATGAGCTTCAATGCATATTTCACAGATACAAGATTCGGACGCCATAAAGATTGGATAGACAAAATAGAGGAACTGTGTGGAAAAAAGATAATCAACACTATTGCCGACGCGGAGCCTCTCGGACCCAAGATATCTCTTGATGCGCTAGTCGTTGCGCCCTGTACGGGTAATACCCTGGCAAAGATGGCAAACGGAATAACTGATACACCCGTGTGTATGGCGGCAAAAGCACATTTGCGCTCTGACAGACCGCTTGTTATAGCCTTGGCGTCAAACGACGCTATGTCAGCAAACCTAGGCAATCTCGCAAAGCTTCTTGTGAGAAAGAACATATATTTTGTGCCCATGACTCAAGATGAACCCGTGAAGAAACCCCACTCTCTTGTGGCGGATTTTTCCCAAGTGATAAAAACACTTGATGACGCTATGCAAGGAAATCAAATCAGGAAGCTGTTTCTTTGAGCTCATGTAAAAATCGCAAGCGGTGATCCGCTTGCGATTTTTGTAATTATAGAACGTCTTTGGGGAGAAATCTGTACTTGGAGTTGCAAAATCTGCAACAGATCTCAAGCTCCTCGGGCTTGCCCTCGGCAATTTGCTCATCAAACATTTTGCGGAGATCTTCTTTGCTTATAGATTTCATAGCCTTTT
The DNA here is from genome assembly GCA_904501865.1 of uncultured Clostridia bacterium. Classification (GTDB taxonomy): domain Bacteria; phylum Bacillota; class Clostridia; order Oscillospirales; family CAG-272; genus SVTX01. The sequence goes on along the minus strand of CAJGCF010000011.1, from coordinate 12,675 downwards.
CCATTCGCTCTCTTGAGCAGGTGCAAAGATAATCTACGTCTATTTCGTCGAAAAGGTCATATTCTATACCCTGAAGCGCCAGAGCCATTATCTCCTGATTGGTCATCCCACTGTCAAAAAGCGTTGATATATTGGATAAAAACGGAACGTTTTTCTCTATTTTAGTGACGGTGCCGTCATCGGCAAAGGGCAAAAGCTGAATAATAATTCCACCTGCCGCGCGGCAGGAAAGGTCCGTGTCAACGAGTACGCCGAGAGCGCACACGGTCGGAACCTGCTCACTTTGAGCATAATAAGCGGTGATATCCTCCGCAATCTCTCCTGAAACGAGATTTATAGAGCCATTATATGGCTCACTTGAGCCCATATCCTTGATAATATTTAAAAATCCATTTCCAACTGCGCCGCTGACGTCGAGTTTTCCGTTAGATTTTAGCGGAATCTCTACATTTGAGTTTTGAATGTATCCCTTGACGTTACCTATATAATCTCCAACCGCCAATACTCTGCCTGCGGGGCCGTCTCCATTAAGGGAAACCGTGATAGTATCCTCTTTGTCGCCAAGCATACAGCCCATCATAGATGTTACGGTCAAAAGTCTGCCGAGTGTCGCAGTGGCGGTGGCAGAGGTGTTATGATATTTTATAGCTTGATTTACTATTTCGGTGGAATTGATGACGTGTATTCTCGCACTTCCGTCGCTCGTCATCGCCCGAAGTATTTGTGACTGTGCCATTTATAAACTCCTATGGTATTATTTTTTTGCTTTTGCTACGATATACCAGCGTTCGCAATCATCTGTGGGAGCTGAAAACTCATAGTCCGCAAAAAATCCTATTATTTCAAATCCGCTTCTCTCAAGACTTTGGAAAAGTTGCTCTTTGCTGTAGCAACGCTCTGTCTGTACCTCGTCGGAACGGATGTACTTACCGCGCTCATCTTCCGTGAATACCGAAAGATAAAAATTGCAAAGACCGTTTTCTTCGTCGTATTCATTTTGCCAGCCGCAGTAAGCTACGTTTCCGTTAGTGTCCGTATCCTCAAAGATATAGTGATTATTGCCGTATACGTTCTTGAATTTGTAGGGCGTATTCACGTCAAAAATAAAGAGCCCGTTAGGATCAAGATAATTGTGTGCGCAGGCAAAGCATTTATCAATGTCTCCGTCATTTGTGAGATAATTTACGCTATCAAGGCAACAGCATATAGCACCAACTGTTCCGTAAAGCTCAAAATCACGCATGTCCTGATTTATGAACAGAATATTGTTTATTCCATTTTCATACGCCTTTTCATACGCCTTGGAGAGCATATTATCGCTGGAATCCGCGCCTATAAGGTCATACCCTCTTGAGTGAAGCTCAAAGGTCATGCTTCCCGTGCCGCAAGCGAGGTCAAGCACAAGCTCGGGCTTCTTTTCAAGATATTTCTCAAAGCATTTCTCGATAAAGTCTGCCCATGCTGAATAGTCTATCTCCGAATTGATATTATCATAGACCGACGCTATCGAATCGTATCCTTGGAACATTTCTCTTTCTCCGTTAATGCTTTTTTTCTTCAAGCTTAAGTTTTTTGAGCACCTTCAGATAGCCCTCGCTACCGTATTTGAGACAATGGTTGACTCTGCTTATTGTTGCAGTACTGAGCCCCGTATGATTTGCTATTTCAGAATACACTATTCCCTCACTGAGCATCTTTGCAGCCTTAAGTCTGCGGGACATCTCCAAAAGCTCAGACGGAGTACAGATATCCTCAAAAAAGATTTTGCAATCCTCTACGTTTTCAAGAGAGACGATACTGCGATAAAGAAATTCAATATTTTCGTTGTGGTCTTTTTTCATATTACCATTACATCGGAAAACATCGGTTTTCCGACCGCCTTTCAATATCATTGCGGCACTATATATATTTTACCATTTTATTCGACTAAAGTAAAGAGCTTTTTGCATTTTTTTCCACAAAATATTTTTTAAACAAACTGTTTGTTTGGATAAATTAAATATTGACATTTATATGGATATGATATATAATGAAAGTGTATAGGTCTGTCCAATCACATAAACGGAAGGATTTTGAGTATGACAGGAATAAAAATCGGAAAAAAAATACGCCTGCTTAGAAAAAACAACGATGTTACGCAGGATAAGCTTGCTGCATATCTTGGAGTAACTCCGCAGGCAGTTTCCCGTTGGGAGTCGGAGATATGCTATCCCGATATAGAAACCTTGCCACAAATCGCGGACTTCTTCGGTGTGGGAATGGACGAGCTTTTGTGCTATGATAGCGTGCAAAAGGAGTCGAGAATAAAGGAATATCTTGCCGAGGCAGAGGTTCTTTACGATAGCGAGAAGCTTGGAGAATGTCTTGCGCTCTTGCGTGAGGCGTATGCCGAGATACCCTCTTCATTTGAGATACAGCTTGAGCTCGCAAAGATACTTTCCGCCATATCAGCGGAGAGCAAGCCGAGAAAGCATGATCTTGCGGAGGCCGTTTCCCTTTGCAATCATATCCTTGAATATTGTACGGACGATGAGTTGCGTGACGAGACCAAAAAGACTCTCTGCGATATTTATTCTCATCAGCTTGGAAACACACCGATGGCGCTTGATATCGCGGAAAAGCTTCATAGTATGAGCTACAGTAAGGAGCTTGTAAAAGCTACGGTGCTTACGGGCGACGTGGCGTTCAGTCAGGCGCAGGCAAACATTATGGAGTTTGCCGATAATATGTGGTGGCATATGTATAATATTGCTTGCGTTCCAGATATATCCGAGGATAGATACACGGTAGAGCAAAAGATCGAGATAATGCAAAAGGGTGTGGATATGCTCAGTGTCATTTTTGGCGGAGATTATCTGTATTTTAACGATAGACTTGCAAATTCCTACCGTCAGCTTGCTATGCTTTATCTTGTCAAGGGTGACAAGACGAGTGCTATTGACTGTGTTGAAAAAATGGCGGAGTATGCTATTGCGTTTGACTCTTTGCCAGAAATCAAAAAATACAGCTCAGTGCTCATAAATACTATTGAATATAAAAACGAAAGATACGAGGGCGTTGAGGGGATTTCGCTTTGCTCAAAGCTTCTGCGTGGAAGATTCGCCAACCGCATATGGTCATCTATAAGAAACGACGGAAGATTTGTGGCGGCGGTCGAATCTATGGCAAAATACGCTCGATAATCAGTAACATGAAATTACCATTTGAAACTGTAACTCTCTGTGCAGAGGAGACCGAGGTGTTGGGACGTGAGCTTGCCAATGCCATTCAAAATGATAGCTCTCTGCCTAAATTTATTGCAATGTACGGAGATCTTGGAGTCGGCAAAACGGCGTTTGTTAGAGGTCTTTGCTCTAAACTATGCTCCAAATCAATAGTCAAGTCCCCTACATTTGCTCTTGTAAATGAATACAAATGTGACAGTGCCGTGCGCGGCATAAAGAAGGTATATCACTTTGATATGTACAGAGTGACCGATGAGGACGACCTTTATTCTATTGGATTTTTCGACTATTTGAGAGACGATTGTCTTTGCGTTGCGGAGTGGTGTGAGATGATTCCTTATGCGCTTCCCGATAATTACGTAAAGGTCTCCATAGATAAAGTCGATACTGACTGTAAACGTAAGATAGCGATATGCTTGGAGGCTTAAAATGAAGATATTGGCGCTTGACAGCACTGCTGAGGTTTGTACGGCGGCGTTGTGCGACGACAAAAGGCTAATTGCAGAAATTACCATTAATACGGGCAATACTCATTCCGAGACACTTCTGCCTGCCGTAGAGCAGCTCTTGAAGATGTCGGGAGAGACTGTTGACGACGTTGACGTGTTTGCGTGCAGCACGGGCCCCGGTTCATTTACAGGAGTTCGAATCGGAGTGGCGACTGTCAAAGGCTTGGCGTACGGAAAGAATAAGTCCTGCGTGTCTGTTTCCACGCTTGAGGCTCTGGCATACAATCTGCGCGGATTTTCGGGAATAATATGCCCCGTTATGAACGCCCGACGCTCACAGGTGTATAATGCTTTGTTCGAATGTCGTGACGGCTCACTTGTCAGGCTTTGCCCTGACAGAGCCCTCTCTATTGAGAAACTTGACTCTTCCCTTGCGGATAACGCGTTACCTATATACCTCTGCGGTGACGGATATGATATCACGGCAGACGGATTCAAAAAAACAAAGTGTCAGGATGTACCGCATAGGCTCAGATTGCAAAGCGCATACAGCGTAGCTATGTGCGCACTTGAGAAATATGCTTCCGGCGACACCTTGAGTGACACCGAGCTTGTACCGATATACCTTCGTCCATCGCAGGCGGAGCGAGAAAGACAAGAGCGCTTGAGCGCAGAAAAATAAAACTACAAAGAGGATATTAATTATGAAAAAGATAGTTATTGGCTGTGACCACGGAGGACTTGAGCTTAAACTGGAAATAATAGCTCACCTTAACAAACGAGGAATAGAGACTGAGGATGTGGGCACTTATTCAACCTCGTCCTGCAATTATCCCGATTATGCCCGCGCTCTTTGCAAAAAAATACAGAGCGGTGAATTTCAGAGAGGCATACTCGTTTGCGGAACGGGTATAGGCATGTCTATGGCGGCAAACAAGCATAAGGGAATACGCGCGGCATGCTGCTCGGACACCTTTTCTGCTCGTATGACTAGAATGCATAATGATGCCAACGTTCTCTGCCTTGGAGGACGAGTTGTTGGCGCAGGCTTGGCTTGCGATATGGTGGATTTATTTGTGGATACAGAGTTTGAGGGCGGCAGACATTCGCAAAGAGTAGCAATGATTGCCGACATAGAAAGCGATAATTAATATTTGTATCTAATATTACGGAAAGGAATAGATAGGAATGGCTGAACGTACCGATATTCCGCATAAGGTCGCCGAGATATTGCGAGCAGTTGCGGGTAAAACAGATAAAAAATATTATACCTCTGCAGTCATTCTGGCTGCAGGCTCGTCTACCCGTATGAATGGGAATAGCAAGCAATTTCTTGAGATACAAGGCTTGCCGATAGTCGCTCGTACCGTGCTTGAATTTGACAACTCGGAATGTATAGACGAGATAATAGTGGTTGCCAAAAAGGACGAGCTTCCCTTGTATGAGGGTTTCGTAGAGAAATATAGCTTGACCAAGCCTTTTAAGGTCGTGCTCGGCGGAGAGACCCGTCAGGAATCTGCTCGTTTTGGCTCGGATGCGGTGAATGAGAAATCCAAGTTTATTGCAATTCATGATGCCGCAAGATGTCTTATCACCAAGGATATGATATATAAAGCGTGCCACGGTGCATATCTTCACGGTGGGGCTATTCTTGCTGTCAGGGCGGTTGATACGGTCAAGATAGGAGACAAGAGCGCATTTGTTGAAAATACGCCCGAGAGAAAGCTTGCGTGGCAGGCGCAGACACCTCAGGTGTTCAAGACAAACGCTTTCCGTGCTGCCACATACGTCGCGCGCGATGAAAAGTTCGAGGGCACGGACGACGCAAGTCTGCTTGAGCATATAAGAATACCCGTCAAATTAGTTGAGGGCAGTCGCGAAAACATAAAGATCACTGAGCCTTGCGACATTTATTTTGCGGAGGCGGTTCTCCGCTCAAGAGCAGAGTGCGCCGCGGTGAGTGAAGATACAAGCGAGGAAGAAAAATGAGGATTGGTCACGGTTATGACGTTCACAGACTCGTTGGGGGTAGAAAATGCATAGTAGGTGGAGTTGACGTGCCGCATACATTGGGCCTTTTGGGACATTCAGATGCCGACGTTTTGCTTCACGCAATAATGGACGCCATTCTCGGAGCTTTGGCGCTGGGAGATATAGGGACACACTTCCCTGACACAGACGAGCAATACAAGGGTGCTGACAGTATAAAGCTGTGTGCTGCTGTTGCTGATATAATGAAAGCCCAAGGATACCGTATAGGCAATATTGATGCCACGGTTATTGCGCAAAAGCCCAAAATGGCACCTTATATAGAGCTTATGCGTAAAAACATTGCGAATGTATTTGAGACCAATATTGAAAACGTCAACGTAAAGGCAACCACTGAGGAAAAGCTTGGCTTTACGGGACAGGAGCTTGGTATAGCCGCTCACGCAGTGTGTTTGCTCCGCAGAGCATAGAGCTTGTCTTTGTTTATTTTTAAATTGCTGTTGCGCCTGAGCACAACAGCATATATGATCGTACGGAACACCCCTCGCAAGCATTTACTTCTACTGTTTTGAATTTTCCGTGAGGGCGTTTCCGAAACGTTATTTTGGTTTTTTTATAGGGTTGTACATTGTATTTTTCCCTATATTTATATGATATGGCAGATGCCGACAAAATTCTACAAAAACGAAAAATCTTTTACTGACTTTTTACTTAAAAGAAAGGCAAGGTAATTTTATGATTTATATTGCTCCTTCTCTGCTGGCCGCTGATTTTTCAACCTTGTCAACGGAGATCAAAAAGGTTGAACAAGCAGGCGCACAGTATTTGCATCTTGACGTTATGGACGGTGCTTTTGTGCCCAATATTTCATTTGGCTCGGATCTGATTGCCTCTATTCGCAAGTGTACTAGTATGATATTTGACGTGCATCTTATGATAAAGCGCCCAGAGAGATATATTGACAGATTCGTAAAAGCCGGAGCGGATATAATCACTGTACATTATGAGGCGTGTGAGAATCCCATGGCAGTAGTCCACCTCATTCATTCCTATGAAATGAGAGCGGGCATTGCCATTTCCCCCAATACGCCCGTAGAGCATCTTTTCCCTCTGATTGAGCATATTGATATGGCACTTATTATGACTGTTGAGCCCGGATTTGGCGGTCAGGCGATGATTCCCACGACGCTTGAGAAGATCTCCGCTCTGCGTAAATATGCGGAAGAGCGAGGAATCGATCTTGATATCCAGGCAGACGGAGGCATTAATGCGAACAACGTCGGACTTGTCACATCCTCGGGGGCTAACGTTATAGTAGCGGGCTCGGCGATATTTAAGGCCAAAAAGCCACGCTCAGTCATATTGGAAATGAAAGCAAGCGCAAACAATAATCCGTTCATAATATGAACAAAAAGAACAACGGCTGTGCCGTTGTTCTTTTTTATCTGATTACTTAAGCATTGATTCAAGAGTAGCCTTGGCAGATTGAAGTGCCTCTGTTATCTTGGATACATCACGGCCGCCCGCCATAGCACTGTCAGGTCGTCCGCCGCCCTTTCCTCCCGTGATTGTGGCGATAGCGCCTACGAGCTTGCCCGCATGAGCGCCTGCGGCAACTGCGTCCTTACCCGCAACGGCAATAAAGTTGAGCTTGTCTCCCGTCTTAACGGCAATTACTGCGACCATATCGGTGTTCTCTGCCTTGATTTTATCGGATAGACTCCTTGCAGCGTCTATCTCCATTCCGTCTGCTACGTAGGTGACAAGCTTGATTGAGCCAACGTTGACGGCACTTGCCAGAACGTCACCGAGCTTGGAGCCCGCGAGCTTAGAGTTAAGAGCCTCTATTTCTTTCTTCATAGACGATATCTCTGTCTGAAGCTGTGCCGCTCTCTTTGATATGTCTGCGGGATTCTGTACCTTGAGCTCTGCCGCGGTGTCAAGTATGAGCTTGTCCTTGGATGCAATGAGCTCGAGAACTCCAATTCCCGTAACCGCCTCAATACGACGTATGCCTGCGGCCACCGAGGACTCGGATGTTATCTTGAAGAGTCCAATCTTCCCCGTGTTATCACAATGCGTTCCTCCGCAAAGCTCTGTTGAGAAGCTTCCCATCTTTATCATACGTACAACGCTACCGTATTTCTCGCCGAAAAGCGCCATAGCACCGCTCTTTTTGGCAGTCTCAATGTCTGTTTCAAGAGTTACTATCTCGTTTGCGGCAAGGATGTTGATGTTGACGAGAGCCTCTACCTTTTGTATCTCCTCTGCCGTCATAGCTGCAAAGTGAGTAAAATCGAATCTACACACCTCATCGTTAACGTATGAGCCCGCCTGCTCAACGTGATTTCCAAGCACTGTGCGGAGCGCCGCCTGAAGCAGATGAGCCGCGGAGTGATTGCGGCAGGTCGCCACACGCTTGGAGTCGTTGATATCAGCGGTTACCGTGTCGCCGACACTCAATTCACCGTTTGCCACGGTACAGAGATGAATATATACGCCATCGGTTTTTTTAGTGTCGTAGACGGTTGCCAAGAACTTATCAGAGTAGATAGTTCCGGTGTCTCCAACCTGTCCACCGCTCTCGCCGTAGAATGGCGTGCGGTCAAGAACGATCGTGCAATCCCCCTCGGACAAGGATTCAACGCTTCCGTCCTCTGTCAGAATAGCTACCACCTTTGCGGAGCTTCTGAACTCGGTGTATCCCGTAAACTCGGTCTTTTTAAGGCCGGAAAGCAATGATCTTGAGGACTCGTCCCACCCGCCAATATTAGCTCTCGCGTCTCTTGCGCGTTGCTTCTGCTGACGCATAAGCTCATTGAAGGTCGCCTCATCAATTTGAAGATGACTTTCAGCGGCTATCTCACGTGTAAGGTCTATCGGGAATCCAAACGTATCGTAAAGCTTGAATACCTCCTCGCCCGAGATTACGTCAGCGTGGTCGGTAATAGCGCCTCTTATAAGATTGGAAAGAATAGCAAGTCCTGCGTCAACAGTTGCGTCAAAGCGTTCCTCCTCCATAGATATAACCTTGAGGATATAATCGCGCTTTTCATCAAGCTCGTGATATGCGCATTTGCTTTCTTCTATAGATGTGGTGACTGTCTCAACAAGGAAGGCATGGCTGATACCGAGAAGCTTACCGTGACGGCAAGCGCGACGGATTATACGGCGAAGAACGTATCCTCTGCCCTCGTTTGAAGGAATGACTCCGTCGGATATCATGAACATTGCGCTTCTTGAGTGGTCAGTGATAACGCGTATGGAAATATCGTTGTTAGCGTCGTCTCCGTAGGTCTTTCCGGATATTTCACATACCTTGTCAATGACCTTACGTATAGAGTCGACCTCAAACATATTATCAACGCCCTGCATTACGCACGCAAGACGCTCAAGACCCATACCGGTATCGATGTTTTTCTGTGCAAGCTCGGTATAGTTGCCCTGTCCGTCGTTGTTGAACTGTGAGAATACGTTGTTCCAGATCTCCATAAATCTGTCGCAATCGCAACCGGGCTTACAGTCGGGCGAGCCGCAGCCGTACTTGATGCCGCGGTCAAAATATATCTCGGAACAAGGACCGCAAGGACCGCTTCCGTGTTCCCAGAAGTTGTCAGCCTTGCCGAGCCTTACTACGTGCGCAGGGTCAACGCCTATCTTGTTTACCCAAATGTCGTAAGCTTCCTCGTCATTCTCGTAGATTGAAGGCCAAAGAAGATCATTAGGTATCTCGAGAGTCTCTGTGAGGAACTCCCACGCCCACTCAATAGCCTGCTCCTTGAAATAATCGCCAAAGGAGAAGTTTCCAAGCATCTCAAAGAACGTGCCATGGCGCGCCGTGTGACCGACACGCTCAAGGTCGGGAGTTCTTATACACTTCTGACAGGTTGTGACACGGTTTCTCGGCGGCTTTTCCTCTCCAGTGAAGAATTTCTTCATAGGAGCCATACCCGAGTTTATAAGTAAAAGAGATTTATCGTTATGAGGAACGAGTGAATACGAAGGAAGACGCAGATGTCCTTTCGACTCAAAAAACGAAAGATATTTTTCCCTCAAATCATTAAGTGATGTCCATTTCATAAGAATTTTTACATCCTTTCGTCAAGTTTACATTAACTATATAATTTTATCACAAAAATAAGGATAAGTCAAGCGCTTTTGAGAAAGTTGCACTGTTTTACCCAAAATCAACCTGAAATCAAACGAACCGCCGAGATTTCCTCGGCGGTAGATACTATTTGATATTTTCGGTATTCTTCATTTGAGCCCTGATGGCTTCAATACGACAATTGATAGGAGGATGACTATACTCCAGGACAACGTTTATTTTTGAGGGAGATAGGTTGGAGAAGTTGTCAACCGCCATTTTTTTGAATGCGGTCATCATGGGTTCTCCGTATCCCTCAATGACAGCTTGTCGATCGGCGGCATATTCAGCCGCACGGCTGTGCGCATTCATTATAAGGGATATGAAGGGTTGTACAACCCCCAGAGTTATTCCTGTTATAATGTATGAGAAGCCATAGTTGATTGTCTCAAACCCGAAGTCGTAGTAAAGCTGCGGATTGCTGACGGTTGCCCAGACGACAAGAGAAAGTAAGGATATATTCAATATGCTCAATAGCTGGCTTTTAAGCACGTCTTTATGTAGTCCATGCCCCATTTCATGCGCAAATATTGCGCAGATCTCGTCCGTTGACATTTTTTCAACCAGCGTATCATAAAGCACGATCGTTTTGCTCTTCCCTAATCCCGCTATATAAGCATTCACTTTAGTTGTACGTCTGGACGCATCCATTACCTCTATCGACCTGACCTTATATCCATGACTTGAAAGCATTTCAATAAGTCTTGTTTTTAACTCTCCGTCCTCTAAAGGAGTAAACTTATTGCTTATTCGGCTAAATATGGGGTAAATAAACGCGACAAAAAGTGTAAATGCAAACATGATAGCCGCGAAAGCAATAATAGGCCAGTCTCCAAGCTCAAAGAGCATCATAAGTCCTGAAAGGCCAAACGTGAGCATACAGGAAATAATCAAAGAGCGCACCATATCCAAAATGAAGGTCTTAAGTGATGAACGGTTGAAGCCGTATTTTTGCTCAATGACCATTGTTTTTATATAACTTGTTAACGTATTAACTACAATGTTCACGGATATATCAAGTATAACGACCGCCGCAAGCTGAAAAAACATATCGTTAGGAAAGAACTCTGCAAATGATGAAAAAGCATTAGTTGATAAAAGCACAAATGTAATTACAAACGTAATGACGCTTGATGTAAGCTCCAACATACAATGCTCCGCACTATACTTTCTCCATTTGCCGTAAGTTTCTGCATCATAAACATCAGCTACGCTTTCGGGAGTTGGATTTTTAGCGGAATTGTACCTTATAACATTGAGAATGATAGAGTAAGCTGTGTTAATAACCAACAGTATTAAAATTATAATCTTATACATATTGACTCCTCTTATCAAGCCTCAAGCTCATCATAGAGCGCCGCGCCAATAACGGTTCCAAAGCTCGAGTTCTCCGGAATTATAAAGTTTATGCCAAATGAGGTAAGATTGTTAAATACTTTTCTTACCGCCTCAATATTTGTAAGGTTTCCGATAATAACAACGTCTTTTATATTGTGGCCCTTTGCCGCAAAAACTGACATCATAGCCACGGTCTCGGCTACCATGTTGGCAACTCCGAGCGCGATGTCTGCGTTTGTAGCCATATCTGAGAGCTTTCCAAAGTTCGCCGCCGTCAGATCTTCATTGACACCGGTGTATTTAGCATTTTTGGAAATATCTTTCACACGAAGATCAACCTTGTCAAGATTTCCGTCCTTACAAAGCTCCTCAATGTGCTCTATCGTGTCAACACCCGTCATCTTGCGTGTAAGTCCGAGAAGAGTTCCTCCGCCGACACCTGTTCCACCAAGATAATCTATTTTGGTCGAATTCCCCTCTTTTTTTGCGTGAACAAGCGCGGTTCCTGTGCCCATGCTTACAATAATAGCGTCATCAAGACCTGATAAGTAGAGTCCACCAAGGCCTACTGCAGAAAATTCAGGCACAGTCTGACATGTCAAGTTGTATATTGGCTGTTGCATATGAGTCGCACCTACACCCGTGACCATGACTTTATCTATATCATCAAGTGCCAAACTATTTTGAGAGGTAAAGCGGCCAAACGCTCCGTAAATAGAGGTTATGGGATCGGTCGCCCGCACCAACAAAGGAGATATGAGTTCGGAAATAACGCCGTTTCTTTGTTTGAACCCCACGATTTTTGTGGTGCTGCCGCCAACATCTATTCCTATTACATTTCTATTTTTATTCATAATAAGCCTCGATTCCAATGTTTTTGCTTACGTTTTTATTTGATTATAACACAGAGACTTCTTTTTGTCAATAAAAAGCTCCCGCTAATTTATCAGAAACACCCGATGAGAAAAGAAAAAACTTCAAAAAACACGTACTTTTTTAAAAATAGGTATTGACAAATCTTTTTTTATGTGATATAATATTCAAGTCGTTGAGATAAAGCGACAAAAAATAAGGTTTCTGGGTGTGGCGCAGCTGGTAGCGCGCTACCTTGGGGTGGTAGAGGCCGCAAGTTCAAGTCTTGTCACTCAGACCAAAATCGGGATTCGTAAGAGTCCCGATTTTTCTTTATTTATCTCGCGAAATCTCTTGAAATCTCGCGTTTTCGCAATATAAAAAATGGGCTTGTTCTTCCCTGTTTTGAGGATGGAACAAGCCCATTTTTCGCCTTTGACCACATGTTTGACCACTTGCGGGGAAAATCAAGCATTTTATTAACTTTTTGAGCGTTTACTTGTTATGATTTTTATGGTATAATTATTGTATCAAAAACAATATCGGAGCGCCTTCATGATACCACCCTTATATAAATATTGCAAATTCAACGATGAAAATTACGACTACAAAAATCTAGAGAACGATACACTTTATTTTTCCTCTCCATCTTCCTATAACGATCCTTATGAAGGAG
>CAJGCF010000010.1 GCA_904501865.1 uncultured Clostridia bacterium | reverse complement strand
AATCTGCCTTCAGAAGTAGCGGTATCGATTGAGAATTTTATAAAATCATCTTTGTCGGCTCTAGCCTTTATTACAACGTATTTAGCGTTGCCTACCGCAAGATTCTGAGATGCACCAGAAGCTCCGTTCAGGTACATCAGCCATTGGTTTGCATTAACTACAATGTGAGTATACGCAACGCCATCCTCGGTCTCAAGAGTCGAATACAAATTGTTACTGTTAAGAAAATGCTCCGGACCAAGATATGTAACACCTGCCTGTACGGTCTTTGTCTCAACAACTTTGTTACAAACGCTACAGCTGATCGTGTGGGTTGTGCCGTTATCGTTCGCTATAAGTGTATGCATTGGCAACGTAGGAGTGTCGAGTTCTGTTTTGCCCGTTGTCACCGCCTGCATACAAGCGGTACATTTGCGAGTTGCAGAGCCGGTTGCAGTACAGGTAGCAAGTTTTGTTACGTCATAGTACGTATTAGTGTGCTCACAGTTTGCTACGGTAACGTTTGCTGTCTGTACGTAAAGCTGATACATAGCCTTTGCTACGTTTGCGTTAGCTTCATTTTTTTCAACGGCATATGCAATGTAATCCATTACGCTTTTTGTAGCAGTAAATGTATTCGTGCCGTCGGTGACTGTTACGGTATAGGGAGTTGCGTAAAGAGTAGAGGGGATTCCCGTTATTTCAACGTAGCTTCCCTTTTCATTAGTCTTTACTTTAGACTCAGCACCTTCAACAGCCGCGCTACCGTTAACAGCGGGTCTCGATACGGTAGCCGTAAGCTCACCCGATCCGCTATATGTAAAGTATACGCGCAAGGAGGTCTCGCTTCCGCAAACTGCCTCTGCGCCAACGAACTCAAAGCCCTCTCCTGCATTTGTTGCAGACTCGGACGTGTACGCCGCCTTTATAATATTAGCAGTAATGCCATTGAGAGCGTTTGTGTTTTTAGCATAGAAGCCGTCGGTGGATACTTCTGCCGTGTCGCCGAAGAAATCCTGTGCCTGCGCGCCGTAATTTACAAGTGCTCGGAGGCTTGCGTAATCGCCCTTTGCAAGCAGAGCTCTTGCATATTTCTCAACAGAGTAATTGTAGCCCTTGCTACGTCCCTGTTCGTTGACAGCGTAAACGTTAACGTTTTCGCCCATTTTTGCAGCCGCCAGGGGTACGCTTACTACGTCTCCGTTAGCCTTCACTTGGTCAACAGAATATTCCTTCATTTCGCCATTTACATCGACTACTATCTTTTCAGCAGAGCCGTATTCGGTGTACTTGAAGTTAAGCTTGATAACTCCCGCATCACTTACGTAAACGCCCGCCTTTTCGCCAACGTTGACGAAATTTTCGGTTGAAAGCAACTCCACTGCAAGTGCCGTTATCGCAGCCAGCATCAGTGCAATAGCAATAATAGCCGCAACAACCGTCGATTTTTTGAAAATCGCTGAAGTTTTCATTGGTTTCATCTTCTCCTTAATAACGTTTTTTATATGGGGATTCGCGAATGTTTTTGTAGAAAAAAAGTGTGAACTCCGCACCTCTCGGCGCAAGATGTGCGTATAGTCTTCCATCTTATTTTCATAATTACCTATATTATACCACTCTCAAAAATTTTGCTGCATATATAATAAACATTTTTACTGTTTTGTTTGACACATATACAGAATAAACAAATAAAATTGCACCTTTTGTAAAATAATGGAACCCAAAAAAGATGTGCGGAGAGTTTTCCATGTTATTTTCATAATTATTTACATTAACCATCATTTTGCATTTGACTCAAGATGTGAATAAAATTGTTGTATGCTTGTACAAAATCGGCGCGCCGCTTTTGTGTAAAATCACTACGTTTCAGTAAAAATTGCGACTAACTTTGATTTTTTGCCGAAACCAAGACCTCTTTTTACTGTTTGGCAGTAAAAAACTACGTCAATAATAAAAAAACCGGTTTTGCAAAAACATAACCTTTGTGGAGGAATAGAAAATGTCAAAAAGCTCACGACTCAAGGAAATTTTGAATCAAAGTAATATTGAGACAGGACACGCTTCTCTGGATACGTCAAGAACGCTCGCCAAGGAGCTTTTCACGTGTCGCTCGCGACCTTGGGAGGCTCTTTATTCCCTTCACGAATTTATTCGTAATACGGGGCCTTCCCTGCCGTTCGATCAATACGATGAGGTATCCGAGAACGTCTGGGTACACGTGTCCGCCTACCTCGCGCCCACCGCAAAGCTTCATGCCCCGGCTATAATATGCGGAGGCGCGCGTATTTCTCACGCATCATTAGTCGCGGGTAGTATCGTCGGAGCCTTTTCAACCGTAGGAGAATTCACAAGCCTTAAAAACAGTATTACGTTTGACCGTGCAAGGCTCTTCGGACACAACGACGTATCCTTTTCCATAATGGGATACAATTGTTATATAGGCTCGGGGAGTATACTCCCAAGCACACGCCTTGACGGTGCCAACATTCTTTTCGACATGCCCGAGGGAGTTTACATCTCGGGAAAAACAACACTCGGCTCGGTCATATGTGACGGAGCGCGGATAGGTGCATTGTGCGTCATAAATCCCGGCTCGGTCATAGATTCGGATGCCGTAATACCGCCCATGTCCTCAATATCGGGATACGTCTACCCATTTACAAACGCCAAAAGATAAAAAAGAGCGGTTTAAAAACCGCCCTTTTTTAAAGTTGCTTGAAGAATTCAAGCTGCTCTCCGTCGGGTCCCTTTACGAATGCTACCTGTATAGTTATCTTCTCGGGTATAGCATCCTCGAGAGGAACCGTTTTGGGAGGCGTCAGAGCCTCTGCTCCTATGGACAGTGCGTGGGCGTATGCCACCTCTACGTCATCTACGCAGAACGCAAAGTGCTGAAGTCTTCCCTCCGAGGGATAGTCCACGCCTCTGTTTGCGAATATCTCAAATCTACCGCCGTCTCCAATATCGAACATAGCTATAGTCATAGGTCCCTGCCCCCACTGGACTATAAACTCCATTCCAAGTGCCTTGTAAAATTCCAAGGACTTTTCAAAATTCGTAGTCCTCAATGCCACGTGATGAAAGCCCATTCCCTTTATCTTTTGATTTGCCATACCTGTCTCCTTGTATTTTATTGTTCTCTAAGCCCCTTGGGGTAATGATTTTTTGCCCTGTTTTGACTCACCTTTGCTCCGCCTGTGGCGCAACCGTCAATAATCACCGCCGCGTATCCGCTCGTCACCTCATCTACCGACTCCAAAAGTCCCTCACACCCTATTTCCATTCCGCGAAGATAGTCCGTCGTCTCGGACATATTGGAATCAAGGCAGATTTTGCGCTTGAAATCATTTCCGTACGCCGAAAAGAGCTGGTGATGAGGAACAAGTCTGCCCTTGACCACCTCGCCGACACACACGCCCGCGGCAAACACTCCATAAGGAGCGAGATTTATTTCCGGCTTGAGATATACATTATCCCCAAGCAAGCAAAGCTCAAATTCAGGCATCTTAACAAGATTTTGCTCAAGAAATTCTCTCGCTACCGCAAGTGTCGCAAGAGTCTGTGCATCTTGCCTTCTTTCCTTTTCTTTTTTGTGTTTTTTGTCTTTTTCAATATAAGCTTTCTCGGGCTCACCGTCTCTGGTCATAACGGCGATGAACTGTCCTTCTCCACGGGAGACGTGAGGATAAAAGCGCCTTGTTTTACTCATATCACGGCTACAACCATCAAAGTTTATTCCGCCTCTGGTCACACGCTCAAGCCCACTCTCAACACAAGAAAGAGAGAAGTCCTTGTGAGTATCCAAAAACCGCTCCACGTTCATCTCATTCTCCTCAAGTGAGAAGGTGCATGTCGAATATATCAAAACGCCGCCTTTTTTGACGCATTTAGCGACGTTTTCAAGTATCTCCCTTTGCCTCTCGACGCACATCCCGACGTTCTGAGGACTCCATTCCGATATAGCGAGACTGTTTTTTCTGAACATTCCCTCTCCCGAGCAGGGCGCGTCCGCCAATACGACGTCAAAGGTATCGGGGTAGGTCTCGGCAAGCACCGCCGTGTCAAGATTGACCACAAGAATATTTCTACACCCCATTCTCTCAACGTTACCCTGCAGTATCCTGCAACGCTTTGTGTCATATTCATTTGCGACAACCACTCCTCTGTCGCCTACCGTCGCCGCAAGCTGAGTGGTCTTCCCTCCGGGTGCCGAGCAGGAATCAAGCACTTTCATACCCTCGCTAAGCTTGACGGCGTGCACCGTAGCCATTGCCGAAGGGTCCTGCATATATATTGCACCCGAATGATGGGCCGCGAACGAGCCCGGAAACTTTTCCTCGGTATAATAGCATTCTGGAGGAAAATCCGCTTTTTTTCTGTTTATTTCAGACGGACCCTTTTCAAAATCCTCAACAGATGTCTTTATGGAATTTACCCTAAAGGACTTGACTGCACTCTCGTTTTCAAGAGCATCAAAAAAGCTGTCCGCCTCGTCTCCAAGGAGCTTTATCATTCTGTTTTTGAACTCTGTCGGTAGCATCATTCGCCTCCCTCGGAAAGTGCCGTCTCGCCATCCGCAACGCCAAGTCTGTCCAATATTTTCTCATACAGTTCTGCCGCGGTCGAGACCGTGCAGGCAGCGCCGTTTTGCAACAAAAAATCCTTATCCTTAAATCCCCACGTTACACTTATACAAGGTATATCTGCGTTTTTGGCAGTCATTATATCCACCTCGGAGTCTCCGACGTAAACCGCTTTGCACGCGTTATATTTTTTTATCACGTCGAGCACGGAAAGCGGGTCCGGCTTACGAGGTCTGTCAGATGAATCTCCAACAGTCTCAACTATAAGGTCTCCGAAATATTCTGCACACAGCTCCACCGCGGCACGATGAGGCTTGTTTGTCACAACCGCGCACAGTATGCCTTTTGACGAAAGGCTTTCAAGTGTGTGCACAATATCCTTGTACGGACGGGTCTTTATATTTGCATGTTCTCTGTAATACTCAACAAATTCACCGTAGCACGTCAAAAACGTCTCCTCGTTCACACCATTTGGGAGTGACCGCTCCATCAGCTTTTTTGAGCCGTTTCCGACAAAGCTTCTGACCTCCTCAACAGTCCTCTCGGCAAATCCGTACTTTATCAAAATATGATTGACCCCATCGCAAAGATCCTCAAGCGTGTCAAGGACAGTTCCGTCTAGGTCAAATATAGCAATTTTGTTTTCTGTCATCGACATACTCCTATCCATTCACATTCTTAAATTATTTTATAACATTTCAGCACTTTTGTCAATCAGATTTTGAAAATCTGATTGACAAAAGCTAATTTGTATGGTAAAGTGTTAAGGATATTTCATTTTTTCTTTTTCGGAGTGATTATCATGTCCTTTTCACCTATACTAAAAAGCTTCAAGCACACACGATTTGCGTGCTATCTCTGCTTTATAATTCAAGCAATAGTCATAAACTTCACGCCTATTCTGTTCGTTACATTTTCTGATGCCTATAACATTCCGCTTGCACAAATAACGTTTTTGATAATAGCTAATTTTTCCTGCCAATTCATTATAGATTCCATCTCTGCCGCTCTTTCATCAAGGCTCAACTATCGAGTTATGGTGGTATCCGCCAACCTCTTTGCCGCGGCAGGACTTGTGTGCCTTGGCATCCTTCCCTCCGTTTTTGACAACGCATATCTTGGCATAGTCATTTCCGTCCTTGTAAGCGCTGTGGGAGGAGGTCTTATAGAGGTCATCGCAAATCCCATAATGCAATCATGTCCCAAAGAGAACTCCTTTGAATCCATGGGGCTTCTGCACTCATTTTACTGTTGGGGCCATCTTTTTGTCGTGACCGTCTCGACACTGTTTCTTCTCTTGTCGGACAATTGGCAATTACTTTCATGCGTGTGGGCGCTCGTACCGCTTTTCAACGGCATATATTTTCTGATGGTTCCCATCAATCAGCCCTCCGTTGAGCAAGAAAGAGATTCCTCTCTCAAAAAGCTTGTTAAAAACAAGATGTTCTGGCTTTTCATAGTCATTATGCTCTTAGGCGGTGCCTGCGAGCAGGGAATGGCTCAATGGGCGTCCGCGTTTGCCGAGCTTGCATTACTTGAACGTGTTGCCTCCGCCGAAACGGCAAAACTGCTTGGAGACCTTATGGGGCCTTGCTCGTTTGCCTTGATGATGGGCATATGCAGGATACTCTATCCCAAGCTTTGCACCAAATACGACCTGCGCAAGCTTATGGTCGCAAGCGCGGGCTTGTGCGCGGTATGCTACGTTGCGGCGGCGTTATCTCAAAACCCGTTCGTTGCTCTCATAGGGTGCGGAATATGCGGATTTTCGGTGGGAATCATGTGGCCGGGCGCGCTTGACCTTGCGACCCTGTCCTGCTCCTTTGTCGGCACTGCCTTGTTTGCCATGATGTCACTTGCGGGAGATATTGGATGTATGTTCGGTCCGTCGGCAGTCGGTCTGGCGGCAGACGCAATAGGAAACGGAGACCTCAAGGTCGGTATGCTTATCTCTGCTATAATACCCACCTGCCTTGCTATAGTTTTATTGTGCTTCAGGAGCAAAAACAAGCAAGCATAAAAAACAAGGGGCCAAGTCATTTATATGCAGAAGGCGTGGTTTGGTTCTCGTAGGCGTACAAGGGTACGCCAGAGAGCTAAAACGCGACTAAAAAGACACATAAAATGTTGAAATCCGCCGATTTTTTCGGCGGATTTCAACATTTACAAGACAAAAAACTATATTTTTAAGTTGTTTTTTGTCTAGGCTCATAACAGCGGATTTTATTCTGCGCTAAGTGAAGTAGCCCCTTTTCTTTCCATATGTTTGATAGCGTGAGCAAGTACCCTTTTATCGTTGGCGTGAGCCAGAAGGCTCAAAGCTTTCTCTACGGGTATCCACTCTACCCTCGCGATCTCTCCCTCTCTTTGCTTGACCTCTGTCTGTCTTGTAAGTGCAACAAAATAAACAACCTCTTTTTTTACACCCGGACGCGGTCTGTAATAAACGGGATGTCGGAATTTTTCTGTTATACGTATTCTTACCGCGGTCTCCTCAAAGACCTCGCGCTCCGCGGTCATCACCTCATTCTCGCCTGCCTCAACGTGTCCTTTAGGAAATGAGTGCCTGCTTTTCAAGGTGTGCTTTATCATCAAAACGTATCTCTGCGTTTTCCCATCGACCAGCTGACCGTCTCTGAATACCACCGCTCCGCAAGATTTCTCATAGATCATAGCTTATCTCCGTTGTCAGAGCTTCCGCAAAAGCTCGACATTTTTAGTGTCAAAATATAGAAGCAGGGTGCCACGGTCCAGCGTGGACCGCGAGGCGCCCTGCATAAATAGGGTATGGATTATCTCTCGATCTCTTCCATAATGAAGGCCTCGAGAATATCGCCTTCCTTGATATCGTTGAACTTTTCAAGTCCTACACCGCACTCATAGCCCTGAGCAACTTCCTTAGCGTCGTCCTTGAATCTCTTAAGTGAGGATATCTTGTCCTCAAAGATAACAACACCGTCACGGACTACGCGTATCTGCGCATTTCTCGCGATCTTACCGTCAAGAATGTAAGAGCCTGCGATAGTTCCGACCCCGGGAACGTGAATAGTCTGTCTGACCTCTGCGTGACCGAGAAGATTCTCGCGGAATTTGGGAGCAAGCATACCCTTCATAGCCGCCTCTATCTCCTCAATACACTGATAGATCACTCGGTACATTCTCATATCAACGCCCTGTCTCTCGGCGGAATCAATAGCCGCCTTGTCGGGACGAACGTTAAAGCCTACTATGATAGCGTTTGATGCCGCGGCGAAAGTAACGTCGCCCTCGGTAATACCGCCGACCGCGCTGTGTATAACGTTTACTCTGACCTCTTCATTGGTAAGCTTGGCAAGCGAAGCCTTGACTGCCTCCGCAGAGCCAACAACGTCTGCCTTGACGATAATATTAAGATCCTTAATACCCTCGCTGATCTGAGCAAACAGATCGTTAAGGTTTGCTCTTGCGTTAGCCTTGAAGTATTCTTCCTTTGCCTTGGCCTTTCTCTGATCGGCAAGAGTTCTTGCCATTCTCTCGTCCTCAACCGCCGCAAATTCATCTCCCGCTGTGGGAACCTCTGCAAGACCTATGATCTCTACGGGAACGGACGGTCCTGCGACCTTCTGCTGCTTGCCGTTGTGGTCAGTCATAGCTCTTACACGACCGACTGCTGTTCCGGCAATAACGATATCTCCGTTATGGAGCGTACCGTTCTGAACAAGGACGGTTGCCACAGGGCCACGTCCCTTATCAAGCTTTGCCTCGATAACGATACCCTTCGCACGTCTGTTGGGATTAGCCTTGAGCTCCTTGACCTCTGCAACGAGAAGAACGTTCTCAAGAAGGTCCTCGATACCCATTCTTGTGAGGGCGGACACAGGAACGCATATAACGTCACCTCCCCATTCCTCAGGAACGAGATCGTACTTTGTAAGCTCCTGCTTAATAGCGTCAGGATTAGCTGTAGGCTTATCCATCTTGTTTATAGCCACGATGATCTCTATTCCTGCGGCTTTGGCGTGGTTTATAGCCTCTACCGTCTGGGGCATTATTCCGTCATCCGCGGCAACTACGAGAATAGCGATATCAGTAGCCTGTGCTCCGCGGGCACGCATAGCTGTAAACGCCTCGTGTCCGGGGGTGTCGAGGAACGTGATATCCTGTCCGTTTATCTTTACTCTGTACGCACCGATATGCTGGGTGATTCCTCCCGCCTCTCCGGTGGTAACGTTTGTATGTCTTATTGCGTCAAGCAACGAGGTCTTACCGTGGTCAACGTGTCCCATTACGCACACAACGGGCGCTCTGAGCTGGAGCTGCTCATCGGTATCCTCGGTCTCATCAAAGAGCTTTTCCTCAATGGTTACAACGACTGCCTTTTCAGGTTCCGCTCCGCACTCAACGGCAACGAGAGCCGCGGTGTCAAAGTCGATAGTCTGGTTAGCGGTAGCCATAGCTCCCATAAGCATAAGCTTCTTTATTACCTCTGCCACAGTCACCTTGAGCATAGCCGCAAGATCGCTGACCATTATCTCCTCGGGTATCTGAACCTTTATAGGACCCTTAATGATAGTAACGGGAGCCTTATGCTCGGGCTTTCCGCCCTTTTTGCCGTTCTTACCCCTGTTGAAGCTGTTTTCCTGTCTTGTCTGATTCTGCTGCTTTTTAAGCTTCTGGTTATTACCCGAACGAAGATCTCTTTCATTCTCAGATACAAAGGTATCAAGCTTTTCATCGTACTTTGAAAGATCTACGCTTGAAGAACGGATATCAACCGTCTTTGCGGCGCCCTTCTTGCTCGTTCCATCTCCTCCCTTGGGAGTCTGGGAGCGGATTATAGCTTGAGGTTGGAACTTTTCTCTGGGAGCGGACTGAACGTAGTCATCCTTATCCATTCCACCTCTGTTGTTCGAGAATTGAGGCTTTTGAGTCTTACGGTCATCTCTTCTCTGGGGAGACGCCTGTCTATCGAAATTGGGAGTACCCATACGGGAGAAACGGTCATTTTGCTGTCTCTGCGCGTTATTAGGTGCAAAATTGCCTCTCTGCGCACCGGACTGATGGCTATCGTTTCTTCTGTTGTCCGCCGCTCTGTTATTCTCGGCATCTCTCTGCATAGCCTTCTCTCTTGCCGCCTTTTCAATAGCGGCAGCTCTTGCAAGCGCCTCGGCTCTGTCTACCTTAGGCTGAGTCTTTATCTGGGGTGTGGGCTTGGTTGCACTGCTCTGGGTTGTAGACGTGGATTCTGCCTTGGCAGCGACAGTTTCCTTCTTATCCTCGGATACAGCTTTAGCGGCAGTATCGTCCTTTGCGGGCGCTGCCTTCTTTTCCTCTGTGGTCTCTTGTGTCTTTTCCTGTTTAGGCTCTTCTACCTGTTTAGGCTCTTCTACCTGCTTTTTCTCAAGCTTTTCGAGCTTAGAGGGAATATAAGTCACTCCATCGATATAGTCGTCGATGCCCTCTATCTGATATACAGACGTAATAGCATCAAACAGTACGTTGAACTCGTGCGGCTCGAGGGCCTTTTGTGTTTTGAGCTCAATGCCCTTTTCAGCCATAAGGCTGACCATATCCTTACTCTTGATATTGAGGTCCTTTGCCAGTTGATTAGCTTTGATCTGAGGTTTTACTGCCATAAATTATACCCATACCTTTCCGGTTTTACTGCGATGTTGATTGCTCTCAAGAGAGCTTGGCGATCACGGCGCGGCAAAAGCTCTTATCCGCTATTGCTACCGCGGCGACCGCACTCTTCCCGACCGCTCTGCCCAAGGCCTCGCAGGTCGAATTGATACGCACGCATTTTACCTTGTAATATGCGCACTTATCGGTTATTTTCTTGTGTGTGTTTTCAGACGTATCAGATGCCTCAATAACTATTATATCCACATCGTTATCGCCTGATATTTCCTTTGATAAAAGTTTTTTATCCCTGCGACGCAATGCTTCGCATATCATGGGAACTCCCACGACAGCCTTGCCCGCTCCGCGACATAATCCTATGACTCCAAGAAGGCTTTTTTCATCTGTCATATTCGCCTCCGTAAAATTCAGGATTGACCTTGCTCTGAAATGATTTTTTCCATTTCATCGTACATCTCGTCGGATATGCTGCATTCAAGCAGGCTCTCTATTCTTCTGGACCTTCTCGCCTTAACAAAGCAGGTCTTTTCAGGGCAGATATACGCTCCGCGTCCCGACTTTTTTCCGACAAGATCAAGCACAGTCTCCCCCTCGGGAGTGCGTACCACTCTTATCATCTCGCGCTTAGGCCTGTGCTGATTGCAGCCAAGACATTGACGCATAGGAATTTTTCTCACCTTTTGAGTTTTATTTTCCATTATGAAAACACCTTTTCGTGTTTATTTTTTAAATTATTATCCTTTTACGAGTCCTTCTGCGTTGATATCTATCTTGATTCCCGTAAGTCTTGCGGCAAGACGAACGTTCTGTCCCTCTTTACCTATGGCAAGAGAAAGCTGATCGGGAGCCACGGTCACCTTGCAGAATCTCTCGGTCTCCATCTCAACGGAGAGCACCGTCGCCGGAGCGAGAGCCGCGGTAACGTACTCCTCGGGAGACTCGCTGTACTTTACGATATCTATCTTCTCTCCGCAGAGCTCTCTGAGGATACTGTCTATTCTCATTCCGTGTGAGCCGATACAAGCGCCGACGGCATCAACGCTCTCGTCTCTCGAATATACGGAGATCTTTGTTCTGGAGCCCGCTTCTCTTGAAACGCCCTTGATTAAAACTATTCCGTCGGTGATCTCGGGTATCTCAAGCTCGAACATACGGCGAACAAATCCGGGATGAACTCTTGAGAGTGTGACCAAAGGACCGCGAAGCTCCTTGTTGACTTCCTGAATAAACACCTTGATCTTGTCCCCAACCTCGAAATATTCTCCGGGTATCTGCTCGGATCTTGGAAGTACCGCTCTGCCTGTTCCCGTATTGAGAACTACTGCTCCGGTCTCATAGTCTATCTTATCTACCGTAGCGGTGATGATCTCCTCGCGCTTGGACTCGTAAGCCTCCTGCATAGCCTTGTGCTCACCCTCACGAATGCCTTGTATAATAACGGATTTTGCCGCACCCGCTGAAAGACGACGGAAATTCTTTGTCTTAACCTCAAATTCAACTATCTTGCCAAGAGTATTTCTCTTGCTTATAGCCTTTGCGTCCTCAAGAGATATCTGTGTACCGGGATCCTCTACTACCTCGACGACCTCCTTCTGCTGATACACTCTGACATCCTTCTTGGCAGGGTCGATGTGCACTCTTACATTGGTGTTGTTTCCGTATTCCTTTTTGAATGCCGATACGAGCGCAGCCTCGATCTTCTCCATCATATAAGCCTGGGGAATACCCTTTTCCTTTTCAAGAAGCTCAAGCGCAGTAAAAAACTCTGTGTTCATTTGATTTAAATATCCTTTCGATCTGTATAGTTGTTTGAATCACGAATTGCTAAAGTCAAAATAGGTGGATATCTTTGCCACTTGGTCGGGCTTGAATTCCAGCTTGTCGTCTCCCGCAGAGATAACTATGTTTCCCTCATCATCATATCCGCAAAGAACTCCGCGGAACATTTTTGAGCCATTTTTTGGAGCATAAAGCTTGATTTCAACGTCCCAGCCCTCGCACGCGTCTATATGCTCGGGATATTTGAGCTCACGCTCGATTCCCGGGGAGGAGACCTCCAGAACATAAGATTCACTTATAGGATCCGCTTCATCAAGCACGGGATCTATCGCGCGATGCAGCTTTTCGCAATCCTCAATAGTTATTCCGTCCTCGTTGTCAATTGTAACACGCAGATATTTATCGGCGCCCTCCTTGACAAATTCAACGTCCCAGATGTAGTAGCCAAGCTCTGCCGCTATAGGAGAGATAAGCTCTCTTACGACAGACGCGATATTCTTACTTGAGTTGTTTTTCATTCTTTCCTCCCTAAAGAGTGGCAGGACTGCCGACACTCACTCAATGAGCGATGTGTCTCACGACAACGCCCATACAAAATTTAAGAGTGGATTTTTCACATCCACTCCAGTTTACACTATTAATTCTATTGTATTATAACACACTTTTTTCAAAATTGCAATAGCTTTTTAGAATTTTTTATAAAAAACATAAGTTTTTTCGTCTTTTTTATTTCAAATGAGGATTTTTTCAAAAAACTCGACTTAAAATTTGCAAATATTATTTACAAATATGCTGATATGTGTTATAATATCATAATAGTTATCGTGGAAAGTTTTGCTTTTGTGGGCATCACTCTCGTATCACTATCATTGATCGCGATCCGCGGTCGTTGATTTATCTAGGCAAGCTATAGCCGAAAAGAGTTGAACTCATACTCCCTGCGGCGAGTAATTTTTGCATCTTCCGCAGCATCTCGTTTTGCAAGGTCATACCTTGCTGCAACTCGCTTCGACAAAATCTATCAAAAATTGCAACGCCGAAGGGTGCTACACAGTTTTGAGTGAGCAAATATTGTGCAAATGAAAAGAGAAAATGCGAAGCAACATAAGATGTTGAGAGAATTTTATCTGTGGCAGGCGGGGATATTTGCAACACAAAACCGTGTGAGTTCAATTCTTTTCGGCTATAGAATACTATTGGAAAGGAGATAATTATGAGTAACCAGCAAAAATCATCAGCCTATAAAAATTCGGCTCAGGTGAGACGCTCGGAAAGATTCTGGTCAGATTCAGTTTCCCCCTTGATAGTCTGTACGCTTGAGGCCGTTATGCTTATTGGCATTTGCGCAATCCTCAATCTGTTTGCCAAATCGGAAGAAACACGTCACGTCGTATCCATCATATCGACCTTGTCTCTCCCCTTTTATCTGTTTTCGGCGGGGACCCTGTGCTTGCTGTACTCTCTTAAATCTCGCAGAACAAAAAGAGCAAGGCTTGAGGCCGAGCAAATGGAAACGGAAATATATGATATGTTCCGTTATATGATCGACCTTCCTTATGCTATAGTAGACCCTCAGGGAAAAGTCAAAATAATAAACGGAGCCCTTCAAGACGTGCTTGGATTTAAAAGCGCGGTAAGCGGCATCGACATCTCGGAATTCTGCTCTGTGCCAATCAAATATATCACGAATTCGGCAAGAAACAGAGACGTATACGTTTCAGACACCATCTACGATATGCCTCAGAACGCAAGGACATCGGATGTTCACATATCCAGACTGCCAAACGGAAGAAGATATGAAGTAATATCGTATATTTTCAAAACGCAGGGAGAAAACTATTTCTTCGTGGTTTTTGAGGATACGGAAAATTATCTGGCGCTTGCTGAAAAATTCGAATCCGAAAATGCCGTAGTGGCATACATAGTTCTCGACAATCTTCAGGAGCTCACCGAATACGTGCGTGCTGACTACCGTTCCGCATCTACCGAGGCGGAAAACATCATTCGAGAATGGATCGCGCTGATGAACGGATTTGTCAGAGAATATGCAAACGACAAATACATTGCCGTTTTCTCCAAGGAAAATCTTGATGAGCAAATGCGCAATGATTTCGACATACAAAAAAGAATAATGGATCTTAAGGTAGGAGACAACAGCTTCCCTATCACATTGTCTATGGGAATAGCGGCAACCGATGGCTCATTCCAAGAAAAAGAAAAGGCCGCTTCCAGGGCTCTCAGTATTGCAATAAGCAGAGGTGGAGGACAGATAGCAGTCAAAAAGGGAGAGTCCTCCGACTACATATTCTTCGGCGGAACTCATAAGACTGTAGAGAATAACACCTCTATCGTATCCAGAGTAAGCGGTCAGATCCTTGAGGACAAGATAAGGCAATGCTCTAACGTTCTTATAATGGGACACGCCAACCCTGATTTTGACTCCGTTGGTGCTTGTGTCGGAGCGGCGAGATTTGCTGTTTCCGTAATAGAAGAAGCGCACAGTAATGTTGCGCCGGGTTCGAGACCTCAGGTAAACATAGTTATAGACAAATCGTCCGATAGCTTCAAGACCTGCATGTCACAGCTACGTCCCCTCGGTATATATGAAAACATATTTATCGAGCGCGCTATTGCCAAGGACCTCGTCTCATCCGACACCGTGCTTATCATCTGTGATGTAAATAATCCTTTGATATACCAAGCGCCCGAGCTTATGGAAACGGTGAATAATATAGCTCTCTTAGATCACCATAGACTTGCGGCGGCCCTGACCTACGAGCCGTTCCTGCAATATGTCCAGACAACCAAATCATCCGCAAGTGAAATAGTAGCGGAGATACTGATGCAAAGCAGGTTCAGCGACTCCCTTCACAAAGAAGAGGCAGAGGTACTTCTCTCCGGAATAATGCTGGATACACATAACTTTACACGAAATGCGGGAGCTCAGACCTTTGAAACCGCGCACTATCTCTATTCAAGAGGCGCGCATACGGGAGTAGTCAGAGAATTTTTCAATGAAAGCCTTGAGGAGCTTCTTTTGACGGGCGAATTCGAATCCAAAGCGCGAATATATCGTGATAGCATAGCAATAACCTGGATGACTATAGATCGCCCCGGAACAAGCGAGGACAGAGTAGTGGCATCCAAGGTAGCCGACAATCTTTTGAATATAAAGGGAGTCAAAGCATCGTTTGCTCTTATAAAGATCGACGAGAACGTCTCTATATCGGGACGATCAAAGGGCGAGATCAACGTACAGCTGATACTTGAGAGACTCAAGGGCGGCGGTCACTTTGATATTGCGGGCGCTCAAATAAGAAACGAAAGCTTGACCAAAGCGTGTGAGATGCTCAAAGACGCTATTGACGATTATTTTGAATACGATTATAACAACTCAAATGATAAATAAGCAAAACACTGTATTGGAGAAAAAATCATGAAAGTATTACTTTTGGCAGATGTTAAGGGTCAAGGCAAAAAAGACCAGATAGTAGACGTGTCGGACGGATACGCGCGCAACTTCCTTTTCCCTAAAAAATTGGCGGTTGCGGCAGATGCAAAGGTCATGTCCGAGGCAAAAAGCAAAGAGGAGTCTAGGCAGTTTAAGCTGAGGGAAGAAAAGGCAGCCGCAAAGACTCTGGCTGAAAAGCTCAGCACGTTGACAGTAAAAATAGGAGCGTCGGCAGGTGGTGACGGACGCCTTTACGGCTCTGTAACGTCAAAGGATATTGCCGAAAAGCTCGCAGAGCAGCACAAAATCGACATTGACAAGAGAAAATTAGTATTATCCGAAAACATCAAGGCCTTCGGCTCCTATGAGGTCGAGGTCAAGGTATATCCCGAGGTCAGCGCAAAGCTTAAAGTCTGTGTAACGGAAGGGAAATAATAAATCATGGCGGACGATATCATCAGAAAATTGCCGTTTTCGGCGATCGCCGAGCAATCTCTGCTCGGTTCTATCCTGATAGACCCCTCTTCGATCAATCTCGTGGCAGATATGATCTCCTCCGAGGATTTTTATCTTGAGGAGCACAAGCAGATATATCTTGCTATGCACGCACTTTTCCTGACAAACAGCCAAATAGACGTGGTAACGCTTATTGATGAGCTGGTCAGAAAAGGCATATATTCAAAATCGGGCGGCGAGGATTACATTAAGGTGATCGCTCAGACCGTTCCTAACGCTCTCAACGTCAAGGACTATGCAAAAATAGTCAAGGACAAAAGCATACTTCGTCAGCTCATTAAAATGACTGACGAAATATCAGATCTTGCGTACTCCGAGCAAGACGAGGTCACAAATATTCTCGAATCCGCGCAAAATAGGCTTTATGCCATAACCCAGGGACGCGAATCCAGAAGCTTCAGACACATACGCGAGGTCATAACCGACGTATACGCACACCTCAAGGATATGGTTACAGACCCCGCCTCCACGCAGGGCACGGCTACGGGATTTCGCTCGCTTGACCGTGTTCTTGCAGGCATGGGTAACTCCGACTTGGTTCTGGTTGGAGCCCGCCCCGGTATGGGTAAAACCTCATTCTGTCTTAACATCGCTACCAACGTAGCAAAGGCGACAAAAAAGAAGGTCTGCATCTTCTCCCTCGAGATGTCCGCGGAGCAGCTTGTAAACCGCGTGATATCGAGTGAGGCATTGGTAGATAGCTACGCCTTGAGAACGGGTGAGCTCAAGCCCGAGCAGTGGGATCACATAGCTCAGGCGGCTTCTTCCCTTTCGGGCTGTGATATACTTATAGACGACACCTCGGGCCTTACCGTCACTCAGATGAAGGCAAAGCTTCGCCGTATAGACAATCTTGGATTGGTCGTCATCGACTATTTACAGCTCATGCAATCCGACCGCCGCATAGACAACCGCGCGCAGGAGGTGGGAGAGATATCCCGTGCCATGAAGATCATGGCAAAGGAGCTTAACGTTCCCGTTATATGCTGTGCTCAGCTCTCCAGAGGACCCGAGGGCAGACAGATCAAAAAGCCTATGCTTTCAGACCTTCGTGATTCCGGTGCTATCGAGCAGGACGCAGACGTAGTAATATTCCTTTACAGAGATGAATACTACAAAAATGCCGAGGGCGGAGATTCCGTCGGTGCGGATACCGAGCAGAATATAGCCGAGGTCATCGTAGCAAAGAACCGCCACGGCTCTACAGATACAGTCAAGGTAGGTTGGACGGGACGCTACACCAAGTTCAGAGAGCTCGCTCTCGAAGAAAAAAGTCCCCAATAATAAACTTAATCTATGAGGCGCTCACACCTTTGCGTTTGTGCGCCCTGGAGATTTAAAATGTTACAGAATATCAAATTCTTCAAGGAGCCGCACGAGCTTGCGGAGCTTCCCGAAAGTTCGTCCGTTCTTGTTGCTTTGTCGGGCGGCGCCGATTCATCTGCGCTTTTGCATCTTATGTGCCGATACAAAGACAAGCTCGGCTTCAAGTTATATGCCGCGCACGTCAATCACAATATACGCACACAACATTATAATAACGAAGCCGAAAGGGACGAGACGTTTTGTCGCTCTGTCTGCGCGCGGCTTGGCGTTGAGCTTTTTGTGGCAAGTATTGACGTGCCAACCATGGCTCTGGATACGGGAAAAAGCATTGAAACCGCGGCAAGAGATGCCAGATACGGATTTTTCGCCAAGGTAATGCAGCAAAACAGTATAAAAATACTTGCTACCGCTCACAATGCCGACGACAATCTTGAAACGCAGATATTCAACCTTTCGAGAGGTTGTGGAATCGAAGGAATTTGCGGAATACCTCAAGCTCGCCCATTTCCACAGGTAGAGGGCGGAATTATCGTTCGTCCTATCCTGTCCGCTTCAAAGGCAGATATATTGAATTACTGTGCCGACGAAGGCATAGAATTCGTAAACGACAGCACAAATCTTGAAAATGATTGCACTCGCAACAGAATAAGGCACAAAATAATCCCCGAGCTCACCTCGATCTTCGGCTCTCCGCAAAGAAACGCGCGTAGGCTTTCCATCGCCGCGGAGCAGGACTCGGATTTCATTCTTGGAGAGGCTAAAAAATTCTTGCAGAGCAGCGGCACGAGCATAAACCTGCAAAAATTTAATTCCTTGCATATAGCAGTCGCAAAAAGAGTTGTTCTTCTCAGCTTTGCCGAGATCTCCGAGCGCTCTCTTGAATACGTGCACGTAGAAGACATCTTACGTCTTGCGAAAGACGGTAGCGAGAATTCTTATATCTCGCTGCCCGACAAAAAACGTGCCGCAATCAAAAACGGTACGCTTATATTTGAAAACGATCTTAAGCAAACAATCAAGAAACCAATTCTTTTCTCTCAAAAGCTCAAATCCGGGTTCAATATTATAGAGGGCTCGGATTTTGCAGTTGCTATATGCAACAATGCTCATTCCGCGGAGCTTATAGAGATGTGCGATGCGCTTTACGTGATTTACGCCTCTGCGCTTATCAAAAACTCTTCCCTTGACTGTCTGTATGCAAGAAACAGGCAAACGGGGGACATTATTCGCGATGGCGGAGTTGGCAAAAAAATAAAAAAGCTGATGTGCGATAAAAAGCTCTGGCTTGATCACCGAGACATACTGCCCCTGATCTGCTCCGCAGGCGACGTAATATACGTTCCCAAATGCGCCGTGGCAGACAAAGCAAAGGCAGACAAAAACAATTTTGAAATCAATATAACAATATACATCAAAAAGCAATTGACGGAGGACACACCATGACTGAGGACGTAGAAAGAATACTTGTAGACGAAAAAGAGCTTGACGAAATAACGACTCGTCTGGCAAATCAGATAACCCAGGATTATAAGAATTCAACCAAACCCTTGATACTTATAGTCATATTGAAAGGATCGCTCAATTTCGCGTCCGACCTTATGCGCAAGATACCGCTTCCACTTGAGATAGAATTTATGAAGGTCTCGTCTTACGGTGCGGGCACAAAAAATTCGGGTGAGATAAAGATACATCTTGACCTTATCCGCGAAGAACTCGAAAAATACGACCTTCTCATTATAGAAGATATAGTCGACAGCGGTAGAACTCTTGCACGTCTTACCCAATTGCTTAAAAACAGAAATGCAAATAGCGTAAAGACTTGCACTCTTCTCGACAAGCCCTCAAGACGCGAGGTAGAATTCACCCCCGATTATTGCGGCAAAGAGATAGAAAATGAATTCGTCATTGGATACGGCCTTGATTACGATGAAAAATATAGGAATCTTCCTTACGTAGGCATTCTGAAGCGTGAAATATATTCGTAAAAAAGTTCGCATAACCGTGACATATCGCTCACTTGACCTTAACATATAGCGTATATAATGTCAATTGAGCATTTGTTAATTTTTTCAAAAACTATTTATACGCGTTTTTTTGGCATATAATCAATAATATATGCGTTTACCTATTACTTGGAGGATCTAAATGAAGAAAAACACGAAACACATAATATTTTATGTAGCTCTTATCGCGGTCGTCATTCTGATATGTGCGATGCTCTTCCAGCAAGAGAGTAAAAACATGAAATATTCCGACGTAGTTGCCGCATTCACTAAGGGAGACGTTGTTGAATTCACAATAGACAAAAACAACGTTCTGACTATGACCTTTGAAAAGAACTCGGAATACGAACAGTTCCCTCATACTGACAGTGAGGATAAAACTCAAATATACGTACAATACCGCCTTGCAAGCTTAAGCATCTTCCACGCTGACCTTGGCGATACTATAGTGGAGCAGATATCCGCTGGCACTCTAAGTGGAGAGTACGTAGCTCCAACTCAGTACTCAGCTTGGCTCTCGTGGATTCCGATAATCTTGATTGTGGTGGCTCTCATCGCAATGTACGTCATTATGACTCGCATGATGGGCGCAGGCGGTGCGGGCAAAATGGCCAACTTCAGCAAGTCTCGTGCAAGAATGGCAACTCCGTCCGATAAAGATAGGGTAACTTTCCGTGATGTTGCGGGAGCTGATGAAGAAAAAGAAGAACTTGAGGAAATAGTAGAATTTCTCAAGGATCCCTCCAAATTTGCAAAGCTTGGCGCTAAAATACCTCACGGTGTTCTCCTTGTAGGCCCTCCCGGAACAGGTAAAACTCTTTTGGCAAAGGCAGTCGCAGGAGAGGCGGGCGTTCCCTTCTTCTCTATCTCGGGATCGGACTTTGTTGAAATGTACGTCGGTGTTGGTGCTTCCAGAGTTCGTGACCTTTTTGACACGGCAAGGAAATCCCCCGCATCAATAGTATTTATAGACGAGATAGACGCGGTAGGACGTCAAAGAGGCGCAGGCCTTGGCGGTGGACATGACGAGAGAGAGCAAACACTCAACCAGCTTCTCGTTGAAATGGACGGATTTGGCTCACACGACGGGATAATAGTTATCGCGGCTACCAACCGTCCCGACATTCTCGACCCCGCGCTTCTCCGCCCCGGCCGATTCGACAGACAGATAACCGTAAGCCGTCCCGATATAAACGGGCGAATAGATATACTCAAGGTTCATTCCAGAAACAAGCCGCTCGAAGCATCTGTAGATTTCAGAGAAATAGCAAGAATGACCGTAGGCTTTACGGGCGCGGATCTGGCAAATCTTCTCAATGAAGCGGCGCTTCTTGCCACAAAGCGTCAAAAGAATCTTATCGGCATGGACGATATATCAGATGCCCTTCTCCGTATAATAGCTGGCCCCAAGAAGAAGGCCAGAGTGATGAAGGACGAGGAAAAGAAAAAGACCGCATATCACGAAGCAGGTCACGCTATGCTAGCTTATCACCTTGAGCTTGATCCCGTTCAGCAGATTTCCATTATTCCCTCGGGACACATGCTCGGATATACGCTCAATCCTCCCGCAGAGGACAAATACAGCGAATACAAGAGCGAGATGAAAAAAGAGATCTCTATGCTTCTTGGCGGACGCGCAGCAGAGGAGATCATATACGACGACGTAACGGGAGGTGCCTCCAACGATATCGACCGAGCTACAAAGATAGCCAAGAGAATGATCACAAGGCTCGGAATGTCCGACGTTCTCGGTCCCCGTTCCTTCGGCACCGATCAGGGAGAGGTGTTCCTGGGACGTGACTTCTCCTCATCCCAGGATTATTCCGAGGAGATCGCGGCAAAGATAGACAACGAGATACACAAGATAATCTCCGACGCTTATAACAAAGCTAAGGATATCCTCAAAAGCGACATTAAAAAGCTTCACTTTATTGCCGACTTTCTTCTCAAAAACGAGGTTATGGACGGCGAGCAATTTACAGCTATAATGAAATCCGATAATCCCACGTTCGAGGAGATAGAGGCAATAGCCGAGGCTAAAAAGAAAAAGAGTCAGAAGGATAATGAGCGAGCTCAAGAGGAAGAAAAGGCGCGTCTTAAGGCAGAAGCTCAAAAGGCAGAGGCGGAGCCCGTCATTGTTCTCCCCGATGACACTCCCGACGAGCAAGCAGATACAACCAACGACCAGGACCAATAACCAAACAAAAATGGGCTGTTTCATTTAGCGCAGTACAAAAGCCACTTTTATGAGCCTAGACAAAAAACAACTTAAAAATATAGTTTTTGTCTTTTAAATGAGGAAATCCGCCGAAAAAATCGGCGGATTTCCTCATTTTATGTGGCTTTTTATCGCGTTTTGGCTCTCTGGCGTACCCTTGTATGCCTACGAGAACCAAACCACGCCTTCTGCATCTGCATTACTCAGTCCCTTTATATTTTTATTGATTTAAGGTATCGCTCGGATTCCTCTCTGCTTTTGAATACAACTATTCTTTTATCCGTACAGCTTTCAAGAAGCTCAATAACGCGCGGCCTATTCTGAAGATTATAATTTTTAACGAACTCCACAAACTCCGCGTCATCAATATCTCCCGCTTGCTTCCACGCCATATCCGAGCGGTATTTGCCTGCTCTTTTTGCGATTCCGTCTAGACATACCTCCGTTGGATAATCCAGAAATATCACCGTGTCACAAGCCTGTATGCGTAGCTCCATAGTCGAGCTGTAATTACCGTCGATTATCCATTC
Source organism: uncultured Clostridia bacterium (assembly GCA_904501865.1). Taxonomy (GTDB): domain Bacteria; phylum Bacillota; class Clostridia; order Oscillospirales; family CAG-272; genus SVTX01. Next base: position 4,034 of record CAJGCF010000010.1, on the reverse strand, counting down.
GTCGCGATCAAGAATGCTCTGCAGTATTTCTTGAAATGCGGATTTTTCAAGTGTCGTGCCGTCCTCGCGCCAATATATCAGATCAAGATGATATAGAGGCAATCCGATCTTATCTCTGAGGGCACGTGAAAACACACTTTTCCCCGCTCCTGCACAACCTATGACGATAATCTTTTTCATATTATTTGCCAAGATATTCCTCAAGGGTGATTCCCTTTTCGTATATCTCCGTGGCTGCCTTTATTCCTACGAATCTGTAATGCCAGGATTCGTACGAATATTTGGTCACATCGACCTTGTCCTCGGGATAGCGAAGAATAAATCCAAATTTATGGGCGTTGTTCTTGAGCCACGTGAAAGCCTCCGTCTCTGCAAATCCGACGTCGTCCTTGTAATGTCCCTCGTGCCCGTAATTCTCAAGCTCTCTCATATCAGGAGACACAAACAAGTCCATACAAAGTCCCGTATGATGCTCACTTGTGCCCGGCAACGCGGAATAAGACAGTACCTTTTTCTCTATTTCCTTGTCGCTCAGAGAAGGATCAGCCTCTTTTTCAAGCTCGCAATAATAGGTAAAAAGCCACGCCTGATACGCATAGCTACGATATCCACTCGTTATATACACGTCATCTATGCCCTCAGCTCTCATCTCCGCAATAAGCGCCTCTGCCGCAAGCTTGACGTTTGATTCAAGCTCTATCTCTTTTCCTCCGTTGGTGTAGTCTTTTCTCACCTGCTCCACGGATTCGGGCGCGTAATCATCGTCGACCTTGTGGTCCTTGTTTACAAGAACGAGATATTTGTCGTCCGTAGTATTCAATATATCTTTTATGTCCGAGATGTCGGTCTTGTAGTCGTAATTATATCTATTGCACGCCGAAAGCACTAAAAGCGCCGCCGTTATAGTCAAAACCGTGATTGCGAACTTCAGTATATTTTTTAAATTCATTTTATATCAAACCCTTCTGATGTTATCTGCTTCAATTATTTTTTTGCCTTAGTCTCAATCATAAAGAAATACGGAGACGCCTCGGAATTCACTATTTTTACCTTTGTAGCACAGACCTTGAAGCGACTGAGTAAGCTTAGATACTCCTCTATCATCTTGCCCTCTGCATCCCCCTCAGGATGCCCAGGGTAGACTGCAATATTCAGTATAGCGTCCTCTCCAAGAAGCTCTATTGCCGCCTCGATAGCGGGCATAGTGGTCTCTCGCATGGTGGTAATGGACTTATCTCCACCCGGAAGCCACCCAAGATTGAACATTCCTGCCTTTATAGGTCCCTCTACGTACTTTTTTGCGTTATGATGCGAGTCGCAGATAAGCGTGTAATTGTCAGGGCACCCCACCTCCTTGAGCCTTTTGGAAGTAGACTCCACCGCCGCCTTTTGTATGTCAAAGGCATATACGTGACCGCTCTTGCCCACGGCCTTTGAGAGAAATTCTGTGTCGTAGCCGTTGCCCATTGTGAAATCAACCACAACGTCTCCCTCTTTGACGTGCGTCAGTATAAATTGTTTGTGTAAATCAAGCAGATCTATCATTATCTTTTCCCAAATCTTATTTATGTATGTCAGAGCGCAAAAATTTCATTGAGCGCTCCACCGCGTCCTTGGAATTGTACCAGGGCTCCTCGTCGTATCTATAATCGAACTTTTTGCAGAACCAGCTCACGTCTCCCGAGAGCTCCTCAAGATACCGCGTCTGTATCTCCTCGCACTGAGCAACAAACTCCTTGAGCAGCTTTTTAGGCAGTCTGGTCTGCGCATATTTCAGTACTCTCTTGTAATGTGGCAAGCAAAAATAGGGCTGAGCCTGAAGCTTTTTCGGAAAATCCTCGTCATTCTGCCAAAGCAAGACCGCGGTCTCTATCATATGCTCAAAATTGAAATTTATTCTTTCACAAACGTAGCAGGACTTCTCAAGCTCCTCTATTCTTTTGATAGGCTTGTTGCCCATGCCGCCACCAATTCCCGTGTCACGAAGCTCTTTTTTTAGCTCGTCCAGGTGGCTCTCAAGCGTGAGTGCCATTCCAAGTCTGTTTTTCCGCACGAACATCATATCATAATGGGTTCGGCAAAAGCCTTTTTTGTTTGTCTTGATGCGAACGTCGGGCTCCATCATAGATGCACCGAGAATTAGATCAAGCTCATCGTTTTCAAGCTTATTAAAAAGCGCACAAAACGGACAGCCGCACGACTTGTCCGCGGCAGATTTTTCAAACGCTTCATTTACGGGTATAGTGTATATCTGTTCCAAAATAAAAACTTCCTTTCGGCAAATATTTACGGCAAAATAATTGCCAATACGTCTTGAAATATTTTATCAACACTGATATAATATATATAGCCAAGTATGTTGACATCACACGCTCTGCGGCTATAGATAACAATTAATTTTAACATATTTTTACTCTCTTTTCAAGTATATTTTCAAAATACGGAGATTTTATTTTATGATATCGGCTAAAACCACCATGGCTGTGCAATCAGAGCAAAAGATCCCCATAGTCCGATTGGACAGTGTAAAGCTTTTTGACGTCTCGCGCGTGTTCGACTGCGGTCAATGCTTCAGATTTGACCCTGTGACAGAATCGACTCACGAAAAAGAGTTTGCGGGATGCGCTCACGGCAGATATATCTCCGTCGCCCAGGACGGTGACACGGTATACATATACAATTCCACGCAAGATGAATACGAGCATATTTGGAAAAGTTTTCTTGGACTTGACCGCAACTACGTAGAGATAAACCGAGAGATACTTTCACTTTCCTCAAATCCCGCCCTCACGGCCGCCGTAAGTCAGGCGTCGGGCATAAGGATTCTAAAGCAGGACGGCTGGGAGGCTATTTGCTCCTTCATTATATCCCAGAACAACAACATTCCGAGAATAAAAAAGCTGATAGCGGCACTTTGCGAGAGGTGCGGAGAGCCAATTGACGTCTCCTCTATGTCGGGACACCTCGCAGATCTGCACAAAAATGCAGATGGCGTGGTATATTCCTTCCCCTCTCCTCAAAAGGTGTTTGAGTTCGGAATTGATGGCCTCGCACAGCTCAAAACCGGCTTCAGAGCCAAGTACATCTATGATGCGGCGCAAAAAATGCTATCGGGTGAGATAGACCTTGATATGCTTGAGCAAAACCCGAGCACCGCTGATTGCATACAACACCTATGCACAGTCCGTGGTATAGGTCCTAAGGTGGCAAGCTGTGCCCTTCTGTTCGGATTTTCCCGCTTTGATGCCTTTCCTATTGACGTATGGATCAAAAAAGTTATGGAAAAATATTTTGATTCTGATTTTTCTCCGTCACAGCTAGGTCAATATGCAGGAATAGCACAGCAATATCTATTTTATTATGAAAGATATCTCCAATCTTGAGATGAGATGCTTATGAAAATAAACGACCAGATAATATACTTAAGAAAAGCCTTTCCCGCATTTGATGGCAAGGTGATGTATGACGTTGATCGCAGGGGCACGGAGTTTTGCGAGATGGTAATGCCAAATCCCAGTATGCCTAATATGCCATTGGCGGTGAGCCTCAGTGAAAGCGGTTGCTCTTTGTCGGTAGGACAGTTTGACAACGTCACGGGGCACGACTCTATGACTGTCGAGCAGTTGTGCTCGGCGATCAGGGACGTTATATCCGATAAAATAATCTTCGTGATGGCATATTCGGAGGAGGACGATGTGGGCTTTGGAAAGCCCTTTATGACGCGAATTTTCGCGATCACGGGGGATAATGACGATATGAGTCAGGAATACGATCGCTTTATTGCAAAGATCTCATCGCCACTCGGGAAATTTGCCCGACGTTTCACCTCACTCAAGGGACGCTTTATAATAACCAATTACAGCGGAAGCATAAATAAGATCATAATACGATAAAAAAGGGGCTGCTTCATTTAGCGCAGAACAAAAGCCACTTTTATGAGCCTAGACAAAAAACAACTTAAAAATATAGTTTTTGTCTTTCAAATGTAGAAATCCGCCGATTTTTTCGGCGGATTTCCTCATTTTATTTGGCTT
>CAJGCF010000009.1 GCA_904501865.1 uncultured Clostridia bacterium | reverse complement strand
GATATTTTGGCAAAATTATTTGTGTCATAAATGAAGATGGAATACATCATAAAGACGGTTTGATAAAGTGGGATGACATTGTCAAAATAGAATACGAAATTGAATTGCCGGGTGGAGTAGTCAAAAAGGAAAATTTATTTTGTCACTCTGTCATACATACAAAAAAGCAGAGAATAACGCTTATTCATACACCAATATTCTTTATTTCCAAGGTAAAAAAGTATAGACCATCTACCGATGCAGGCATTTCAAAAAACAGCAAATGGATGATTGGATTCTTTATTGCTTTGCTCGTTATTGCAGTGCCAATCATACCTCTGTTTACATAGCTTCGTTACAAGCATGGCGTTGCGCCCCGGAAGATAGCGGGTCAAGTGCAACTCCCATCATCGCCAAGGGGTTAGTGTCCCATCTGCAAAACCTACGTGCATCCAAATTGGCCACACACGGATTTGCATCTAAATCAGACACACAACACAAAGGGGCTGAGTCAAAAGCTTTTTAGAAGGCGATTGACTCAGCCCCTTTTGTCTTTATCTATTGAAATAGAAAATTTTTTATGGTATAATGAAACCGTGAGATCTAAGGGGAGGATACCTTATATGAAAACAAAGCTTGGAGCAAGATTCTGGACAGCTCTTACTCTGCTCAGTCTAATAGGACAAATAGCTTGGGTAGTGGAAAATATGTACCTTAACGTATTCATTTACAAAATGTTTAACGCATCGGCGGCAGATATATCCACAATGGTAGCCGCAAGTGCAGTTGCCGCAACGCTGACGACAGTATTTATCGGAGCTCTGTCCGACAAAATAGGCAAAAGAAAATTATTTATATGCGGAGGATACATTCTCTGGGGAATCTCAATATTGTGCTTTGCCCTGCTTTCAAGAGAGGCAATAGATCCCGTTGCCGCGGCAACGACAAACGTAACCGTGGTTTGTATATGGCTGACTATTGCTCTTGACTGTGTTATGACCTTCTTTGGCTCGACCGCCAACGACGCCGCCTTCAACGCGTGGCTGACGGATAGCACGGACAGCTCCAACAGAGGCGCGGCAGAAGGCATCAACGCTATGATGCCACTCGTGGCTATTCTTGCCGTGTTCGGTGGATTTATGGCATTTGACCTCAACAGAGCGCAGAGCTGGACTTACATATTCTGCATCATAGGCATTATCGTAATAGCCGTGGGTATCGTGGGCTGCTTTATCATAAAAGAACCCAAGCTTGAACCGAGTAAGGACAGCTATATCAAAACGGTAATACACGGATTTTTGCCTTCTACAGTCAAGAGCAACGCCCCACTCTATCTCTATCTTATAACATTTATCATATTTAATATATCAATTCAGATATTTATGCCCTACCTTATTCTCTATTACGAGGTATCCCTCCAAATGACAAATTACGTGTTCGTTATGGCTCCCGCGATAATCCTCGCGTCTGTCATGACTGCGTTTTGGGGCAAGGTATATGACAGGTCAGGATTTGGTACGTCTGCTATGTGGAGCCTTATCTGGCTTTCAGCAGGATACGTGCTTCTGTTCTTTTTCAAGGGCACAGCGCTCGTGTTTGTCGGCTCTCTGCTGATGATGTGCGGCTATCTGTCGGGAATGGCGGTATTCGGGGCGAAAATACGCGATCTTACTCCCGAAGGAAGAGCGGGTATGTTCCAGGGCGTCAGAATATTCTCGCAGGTACTCGTCCCCGGAGTTGTTGGGCCCTTTATAGGCAAGACTGTGCTCGCAAACGCCGAGACCGTAGTAAATAGCGACGGCACAGAATCCTTTATCCCCAATCAAAACATCTTTTTCGCCGCTCTGATAGCCGTTGCCGTGCTTGCGATATTTTTGCTCATATTCACAAGAAAAAAATCAAGCACTCATGCTTGACATATTAATACAAAAAACAAAACGCCTGAAATCAGGCGTTTTGTTTTTTGTATTAAAACAAGCTATTTTCCTCTGCCTTTACCTCACAATAAATGCATCTGTAAACTCGTTTTTCCTTGTCCGTAAGCTTGAATATGTGCGGGAGCTCCTGCTCTGTCGTGGTAATACAACGGGGATTCTTGCAGCGTATAACGTTGGTCAGCTTTTCGGGAAGACCTATGCGCTTCTTCTCCACGAGAAGTCCGTCCTTGATGATATTGACCGTGATACCCGGGTCTATGTAGCCCAGAATATCCATATCAAGCTCTATGTCCGCGTCGACCTTGATAATATCCTTTTTGCCCATCTTACCACTGCTTGCGGTCTTGATTATAGCCACGGGACAGTCAAGCTCGCCAAGATTCAAAAGGTTATACACCTTCATTCCCAGCCCCGCAGTAATATGGTCTATTACTATTCCATTTCTGATAGAATCTATATTCATTTGACGTTGACCTCCAAAAGCTTGAGGATTAGAGCCATTCTCATATATTTTCCGTTGAGCACCTGCTTGAAATAGCAGGCTCTCGGATCGTCGTCGATAGCCACAGCAATCTCATTCACACGGGGAAGCGGATGAAGGATAGAGAGGTCGGGCTTTGCCATTTTGAGCTTATCTGGAGTCAGAATATAGCTGTCCTTAAGACGCAGGTAATCCTCCTCGTTGAAGAAACGCTCCCTCTGAACTCTCGTCATATACAAAATGTCAAGCTCCGGCATAACCGACAAAAGATCCGTGGTCTGCTTATATTCTATAGAGTTTGCCCCAAGCACGTCTTTTTTAATGTAGCTCGGAAGCTTAAGCTCCTCGGGAGATATGAGCACTATTTTGATTCCCGTGTATCTGGAAAGCGCGCTGATGAGTGAGTGCACCGTTCTTCCAAACTTCAGATCTCCGCAAAAGCCAACTGTAAGGTCGTCAAATCTCCCCTTCTCTCGCCAGATAGTAAGTAGGTCTGCAAGGGTCTGCGTTGGATGATTATGTCCTCCGTCGCCCGCGTTTATAACAGGAATGGAGGAATTCATAGACGCCACAAGAGGTGCGCCTTCCTTTGGGTGACGCATAGCTATAATATCCGCATAGCAGGATACCGTCTTTGCAGTGTCCGCCACGCTCTCTCCCTTTGCGGCAGATGATGAATTTGCGCTTGAGACTGACAGGACGTTTCCACCGAGCTCGTACATAGCCGCCTCAAAGGAAAGTCTTGTTCTTGTCGAGGGCTCGAAGAATAGCGTCGCAAGCTTTTTGCCACGACAAGCCTCCGCGTATTTCGCAGGATTGGCAATTATGTCCTCGGCAACTGCTATGAGCTCCTCAAGCTCCTTGACCGATAAGTCCTTGATATCTATAAGATTTCTCATTTCAGATCCTCTCTTTTCAGGGATTCTTTATTGTTATGCGCGCGCTCCGTTGACGGCAAGATAGTTCTTTATTCTCTCAACGTTCTCGCGGTTGTCATCATTCTCCTCGAGATACTCGATTATGTCATATACGTCAACTATGGAGTAAACGGGGAATCCAAACTGCTCCTCTATCTCCTGCATAGCTCCCTTTTCGGTCTGTCCCTTCTCCTTACGATCTACCATAATAAAGGTAGCCGCAACCTTGACACCGTCAAGGCGAGAAAGTATTTCCATACTCTCGCGGATAGCCGTGCCTGCCGTGATAACGTCCTCTATAATGACAACCTCCTCGTCAGCCTGAGGCACATAGCCTACGAAAACGCCACCCTCGCCGTGATCCTTGACTTCCTTACGATTGAAGAAAAATGGCACGTTGAGGTCATTCTTGGAGAGCGCAACTGCCGCCGAGACTGCCAAGGATATTCCCTTGTATGCAGGTCCGTAAAGCACTGCCTTTTTAGCTCCAAGCTTTTCAAAATATGCCTTTGCGTAGAACTCTCCGAGCTTTGCGATGTCGTCGCCCGTCTTTATCATTCCCGCATTTATAAAATAAGGTATCTTTCTGCCGCTCTTTGCGGTGAAATCACCAAATTTGAGAACTCCCGCGCTCTCAAGAAACTGTATAAATTCTCTTTTATAGTTTTCCATTTTGTTCTCCTTATAGTTAGCGAATGTTAGAATTTCCTCTCCTTTTCTTGAAAGAAAAGGAGCAAAAGAACTTCCGAAATATTTGGGGTTCTAACTGCCGTGAGGTGACGCTAAAATTCGTCAAGCCGAATTTTAGCCTACTGAGACATTCTCCCTCCAAGAGTGTAGACCCCAGCCGACGTAACTGATTTTAACTTAAAGATTCTTTAAGTTAAAATTAAATCGTATCGAATAGGTTCAGCACATTATCAATACAGAAACGTCAGTGAGGGATTTTTCAAAGAAAAATCATCCGTCACGCTGAAAGGGCCTCAAAATATTCAAAGTTTTTGGAAAGGGGCTTGGGGAAAGCCCTTTTTTCTAAAAAGGGTTTCCCCAGCGAACTCTCTTAGTCAACAAATTCCGCAACGCATCTCTCATAAGCTGCAACGGGGTCTGCTGCCGCGGTAATAGGACGGCCTACAACAATGTAGTCCGAGCCGATAAGCTTTGCCTGCTCGGGAGTCATAACTCTCTTCTGATCACCAACGTCACCGTCCGCGAAGCGCACGCCGGGAGTTACGGTAACAAATCCCTTTCCGCACGTATCGTGTACCTTCTCAGCCTCAAGCGGTGAGCAAACGACACCGTCAAGTCCTGATTCCTTAGCGCAGGAAGCGTAATGCATAACCACCTTGTCGATAGGCTCTTTAATGAGCAGATCGTTTTCCATGCTCTCCTGGTCGGTAGAGGTAAGCTGTGTAACCGCGATAAGCATAGGACGAGTTCCGTCAGGACGAGTGAGTCCCTCAATGGCCGCCTCCATCATTCTCTTTGTTCCCGCGGCGTGAAGGTTAGTCATATCGACGTCGAGGCGGGAGAGCACTGCCATAGCCTTCTTTACGGTGTTTGGGATATCGTGAAGCTTGAGGTCAAGAAAAATCTTGTGTCCTCTTGCTTTTATCTCTTTTACTATTGACGGGCCCTCGGCATAGTAGAGCTCCATGCCTATCTTTACAAACGGCTTTTTGCCCGTGAACTTATCGAGAAACGCAAAGGTCTTCTCCGCGCTGTCAAAATCACAAGCTATAATTACGTCTTTTCCCATAATTACTTAACTCCTCCTATTATATCCTTAAGTGATGTTATTCCGTATTTATCCATAACGCGAGGAAGCTCCTCAACGATATTCTTACACGCAAACGGGTCTACAAGATTTGCCGCGCCGACCTCGACCGCGGTCGCGCCCGCGAGCATCATCTCTATAACGTCCTCGGCACTTGATACACCGCCCATCCCGACAACGGGAATATCAACGGCGTGTGCCACCTGATATACCATTCTTACCGCTACGGGGAAAATGGCACTTCCCGAGAATCCGCCCATCTTATTGGCGATAACGGGACGTCTGGTGCGAAGATCTATCCTCATACCGAGCAAAGTGTTTATAAGACTTATTCCGTCAGCACCCGCCTCTTCGCACGCCTTGGCTATGGAGACGATATCCGTCACGTTTGGCGAGAGCTTGATAATAACGGGCTTTGTAGTGACGGCCTTGACGGCTCTTGTCACCTCTGCCGCCGCCTCGGGAGACGTACCAAAGCTCATTCCGCCTCCGTGAACGTTAGGACAGCTCACGTTGACCTCAAGCCAACCCACCTGATCACATTTGTCTATCTTTTCGCAGGTGTAAACGTACTCATCTACCGAAAATCCCGAAACGTTAGCCATAACGGGCTTTGAAAAGCATTTTTTGAGCTTTACAAGCTCCTCGGAGATGACCTTTTCCACCCCCGGATTCTGAAGTCCAACGGAATTTATCATTCCACTCGGACATTCAGCGATTCTCGGCGTGGGATTACCGAATCTTGCCTCCTTGGTGGTTCCCTTAAAAGAAAATGTGCCAAGTATATTTATATCATAGAGCTCAGCAAACTCGTAACCGAATCCAAACGTACCCGATGCGGGGATAACGGGATTGTCGAGCTCTATACCGCAAAGGTCAACACTCATTCTTCCCATAATATCTCCTCCTTTGTAAGCACAGGTCCGTCCTTGCATATTCTCTTGTAGCCCGTGACGGTTTTGCACGAGCAGCCCATACAAGCTCCGAATCCGCAGCCCATTCTCTCCTCAAAGCTGAACTGACCGATGGTTTTCGACGTCTTATATACCGCCCTGAGCATAGGCTCGGGACCGCAGGTGTAAAAATAGCTGTAATCGGCATTTTTCATAACGTCTGTTACAAAGCCCTTGACTCCGTACGAGCCGTCCACCGTGGTAACGGCAACAGACGCTCCGAGAGCCTTGAACTCGTCCTCGTAAAAGACCTCGTCCGCCTTGTTGAAGCCGAGTACGACAGAAATCTTTTTGCCCTCTGATACGAGCTTCTTGCAAAGCATATACATAGGCGGCACTCCGACTCCGCCGCCGAGCAGCATAGGATGGTTGCCCGACACACTCGTGTCGTAACCGTTGCCAAGCCCCGTGAGTACGTCGAGCTTTTCGCCCGCTACCATTTTGCTCATCTGCTCGGTGCCCTTGCCTACAACCTTGTAGATGATGGTAAGCAGGTCGCCCTCGCAGTCACAGACAGATATAGGTCTGCGCAAAAACAGTCCGTCAAGCTTTATATTTACAAACTGTCCGCAATTTGTAACGTGGCTCGTGTCTCCCTTTAGCGCCATTTTGTAGACGTTGCTCGTGAGCGCCACGTTTTCTTTTATTTCAAAAAAGCCTTGTTTCATCTTATATCCTTTAAAAATCAAGAATCTATTGTCGAAATTGTAAGAGTCGTCTCCTCAAGAACGTCAAGCAGAACTCTTACGGTATCAAGAGAGGTGAACATAGTCACGTTGTTCTCTGTCGCGTACTTTCTTATCTCGAAGCCGTCACGTGCAACTCCCGAGGTAGAGGGGTCGCTTGTATTGATAACGTAAGCTATATGTCCCTGGCGGATAGACTCAGCTATCTCGTCGGAATCCTCGGATAGCTTCTTCAATACGTGAGTGCGTATTCCGTTCTCCTTGAGGAATTTAGCCGTTCCCGCAGTTGCCTCAATGTTGAAGCCGAGATTGTAGAAGCGGCGGATAAGAGGCAGAGCCTCTGCCTTGTCGCAGTCCGCAATGGTTGCAAGCACCGTTCCGTAGTTCTGGAGGTGCATTCCCGATGCCTGAAGTGCCTTGTAAAGTGCACGGTAATACTTGTCATCGTAGCCAATAGCCTCACCCGTAGACTTCATCTCGGGGGATAGGTATGCGTCAAGTCCGCGAAGCTTGTTGAATGAGAAGACGGGAACCTTTACGTACCAGCGTTTCTTTTCCTCGGGATAGAGGGAGAATATTCCCTGCTCCTTGAGCGACTTTCCAAGAATACACTCGGTAGCTATGTCCGCCAAGGAATATCCCGTCGACTTTGAAAGGAACGGAACAGTTCTTGAGGAACGGGGATTGACCTCGATAATATATACCTCATCATTTTCATCAACGATGAACTGAATATTGTAAAGACCTACGATTCCTATTCCAAGTCCAAGCTTTTTAGCATACTGAAGAATAACGCCCTTTACCTTGTCGGATATCGAGAAAGTGGGGTAAACGCTTATAGAGTCTCCGGAGTGTATACCCGTTCTCTCTACGAGCTCCATTATACCGGGCACGAATACGTCGTGTCCGTCGCATATAGCGTCGACCTCAACCTCTTTTCCGCTGATATATTTATCAACGAGAACAGGCTTGTCCTCATCTATCTCAACAGCGGTCTTGAGGTAATGGCGAAGCTGATTTTCATTAGCCACTATCTGCATAGCGCGTCCGCCAAGCACGAAGGAGGGACGGACAAGCACGGGATATCCTATCTTTGCCGCGGCGGCAACGCCGTCCTCTATCTTAGTAACGGCGCGTCCCTCGGGCTGAGGTATTCCAAGCTCCTTGAGGAGCTTTTCAAACGCGTCTCTGTTCTCCGCGCGGTCTATCGCGGCGCAATCTGTGCCTATTATCTTGACTCCAAGGTCGTGCAGGGGCTGTGCGAGATTGATAGCCGTCTGACCTCCAAGAGACGCCACAACACCCTCGGGTTTTTCAAATTCAATGATATTCATTACGTCCTCGGGAGTCAGGGGCTCAAAGTAGAGCTTGTCTGCCGTGGTGTAATCGGTCGAGACTGTCTCAGGATTATTGTTGATTATTATAGCCTCGTATCCCGAATTTTTGATAGTCGCGACCGCATGAACCGTAGAGTAATCAAACTCTACACCTTGACCTATTCTTATAGGTCCTGCGCCAAGTACCACTATCTTCTTTTTATCGGTGAGCACAGAAGTGTTCTCGCCCGTGTAAGAGGAATAGAAATAAGGAATATACGCGCCCGTATGACATGTATCCACCATTCTGAACACGGGGAAGAGCGCGTGCTCCTTGCGGAACTTGAACACGTCAAGCTCAGAACAATTCCACATTCTCGCAACGTACTTGTCCGAGAAGCCCATTTTCTTTGCCGCCTTGAGCGTTTCAAGCTCAAAGACGTGACCCTTCAAGGTCTCCTCCATATCAACTATATTCTTTATAGCCTGGAGGAAGAATGGAGTTATCTTGGTGATATCGTGTATCTCCTCGACCGTTGCGCCGCGATAGATGAGCTCCGCTATAGCGAAGATGTTATCGTCACGGAACTCCGAGATGTATGCGCGTATCTCGTCGTCGGTCATATTGTCAAATTTATGGTGATAGACGTGAGTTACTCCCACCTCGAGTGAGCGTATGCCCTTGAGCAAGCACTCCTCAAGATTTGAGCCTATTCCCATTACCTCGCCCGTTGCTTTCATCTGCGTACCAAGCTGATTGGACGCGGTGGTGAATTTGTCAAACGGGAATCTGGGAAGCTTTGCTATCACGTAATCAAGCTTAGGCTCGAACGCGGCATTTGTGTTGGCTATCTTGATATCTTCAAGTGCCATACCGACCGCTATTTTAGCCGTAACTCTGGCTATGGGGTATCCCGATGCTTTTGACGCAAGAGCAGAGGAACGGGACACACGGGGGTTGACCTCTATAAGATAATACTGACTGGAGTGAGGGTCAAGAGCAAACTGAACGTTACATCCGCCCTCTATTTTAAGCTCCTTGATTATCTTTATCGCGCTATCGTTGAGCATTTTCATATCCTGCTCAGAGAGCGTCATTATGGGCGCTACGACAAGAGAGTCTCCCGTGTGAACTCCAACGGGGTCGATATTCTCCATTCCGCATATGGTTATCGCGTGGTCGTTGCCGTCACGCATTACCTCGAATTCTATCTCCTTATATCCCTTTACGCTCTTTTCAATAAGCACCTGATGAACGGGCGAGAGCTTAAAGGCATTGGTGCCTATCTCAATAAGCTCCTGCTCGTTGTTGGCAAATCCGCCGCCCGTACCGCCGAGAGTAAACGCGGGGCGCAGTACAACGGGATAGCCTATTTTAGCCGCCGCCTCTCTCGCTTGCTCAAGGTCGTAGGTTATCTCGGAGGGTATAGTGGGCTCTCCGATAGACTGGCAAAGCTCCTTGAAGAGCTCTCTGTCCTCGGCGCGCTCAATACTCTCACTGCTTGTTCCAAGCAGCTCAACGCGGCACTCCTTGAGAACTCCCTTCTTTTCAAGCTGCATAGCGAGATTGAGTCCCGTCTGTCCTCCGATACCGGGCAGTATAGCGTCAGGTCTCTCGTAACGCAGTATTTTAGCTATATATTCAAGTGTAAGAGGCTCCATATATACCTTGTCGGCGATAGCCGTGTCGGTCATAATAGTTGCGGGGTTGGAGTTTACGAGAACTACCTCGTAGCCCTCCTCCTTGAGCGCAAGACACGCCTGCGTGCCCGCATAGTCAAATTCCGCCGCCTGACCTATAACGATAGGTCCAGAGCCAATTATCAAAATCTTCTTAAGGTCTGTTCTTTTTGCCATATTTATCTCCGTTCCGTCTCCAAACATCTGCTTTGAAAGACTTAAATTTGATTCTGTTTATGATTTATTACGCCTTAAATACTATCTTACCATTCCTCACGGTAGCGTAACACTTACCGAAAAGTCTGTCCCCCTCAAATGGAGTCGCTCTGCCCTTTGACATAAACTTGTCGGGATCGACCGTGATCTCTTCGTCAAGCTTCCATACGGAGAAGCTGTCGGCAAGTGGTATGCCGAATCTCTCCCTGGGGGTATAGACCATAAGGTCAACAAGTCTGTCAAGAGTAATTATACCTTGTTTTACCAAGTGAGTGTTCATAAGCGGCAGAGCCGTCTCAAGTCCGACGATTCCAAACGCGCTCTTCTCGAGTCCGCACGACTTTTCCTCCTCAGAGTGCGGCGCGTGGTCCGTAGCTATCATATCTATCGCGCCGTCGACCACACCCTCCACGAGCGCCACTCTGTCTGCCTCGCTTCGCAGGGGCGGATTCATTTTAAATCTGCCATTCTCCTGAAGGTTGGCGTCTGTCAATATAAGATAATGCGGACCTGTTTCGCAAGTCACCCTGACTCCGTCCGCCTTAGCGGCACGAATCAGCTCCACGCTCTCCTTAGTCGAAATATGACACACGTGATATTCACATCCCACCTCGTCGGCAAGCATTAAATCTCGCTCTATCTGTCTCCACTCGCTCTCCGAGCAAATACCTCTGTGACCGTGCGCGCGTGCGTACTCTCCGTCGTGGATATATCCACCTTGCAAAAGCTCATTGACCTCACAGTGCGCGACTATCATTTTACCGAGCGCCTTGGCTCTCTGCATAGCCTCGCGCATCATACCGATATCCTGAACTCCTCGACCGTCGTCGGAAAAGGCTATCACGTGCTCTGCCATTCCCTCAAGATCAGCAAGTCTCTCGCCCTTCTCTCCGACAGTTATAGCTCCGTACGGATAAACACCGACTGCTGCGTCTCTTACTATTGCATCGAGCTGTATCTTAAGATTTTGCATACAGTCGGGCACGGGGTCAAGATTCGGCATAGTGCAAACGTCTGTATATCCTCCCGCCGCAGCGGCCTGCGATCCTGTTTTTATGGTCTCCTTATAAGAAAATCCCGGCTCGCGAAAATGCACGTGCACGTCGCAAAAACCGGGAAAAACAGTATATTCGGGAGAATTAAAGCACGAAAGAGCCTCATCAGCGAGGAAACAGTTAACCAAGGACATGTGATCCTTCAATTTTGCCTGCATACCAGCCTTGAAAGCCGTCATTTTCATTCTCCATTTCTTCATTTATTTAAATTATCAAAAAATCCGCTCAAATTCAAATAATTATATCACAAAAAGCCTTTTGTGTCAAGTGTCAAGTCTTATTTTTATCAAAAATGTCACATTTAACAGTTTTGACACGAGGCAAACTAATTAAATCGTCACAATGCTTCAAATTTAGTACACAAATAATATCTGAATCCTTTATAAAAAGTTCTTAAGAGTGGTGGATTTGAGAGGGGGAGCACTTCTTTCCAAGAAACGCTCCCCTCCCAAAAACATATCACATCAGAACAATCCCGATATACGACCGTCGTCGTCGACGTCTATCCTCTCGGCCGCAGGGACCTTGGGAAGACCGGGCATAGTCATAATATCACCCGTAAGCACAACTACAAAGCCTGCTCCCGCGCTGACCTTGACCTGTCTTACAGTCACGGTAAATCCCTCGGGCGCGCCAAGCTTTGTCGGGTCGTCCGAGAAGGAATACTGCGTCTTGGCAATACAAACGGGACATCTGCCATATCCGAGCTCCTCAAGACGCTCTATCTGCTTTTTAGCCTGCGGCGTTATATTGACTCCAACGCCTCCGTAGACTTTTTTAACAACAGCGTCTACCTTTTCCGTAACGGAAAGCTCGTCGGTGTAGCTGAAGGAAAACTCGTTCTTCTCCTCGCAAAGTCTGACTATCTCCTCCGCAAGCGCCATACCTCCCTTGCCGCCCTCTGCCCACACGGTAGAGAGTACAACGTTGACACCGAGTGTCTTGCACTTGTCGATAACAAGAGCTATCTCCGCGTCCGTATCGGTCGGGAAACGGTTGACCGCTACCACACAGGGTAGCTTATATACGTTTTTAATATTTGATACGTGTCGAAGAAGATTGGGAATTCCTCTCTCAAGCGCGCCGAGATCCTCTGTTCCAAGCTCTGTCTTTGGCAGACCGCCGTGCATCTTAAGCGCGCGTACCGTCGCCACGACTACGACAGCCGACGGAGTAAGCCCTGCCATACGACACTTGATATCAAGGAACTTCTCTGCGCCAAGGTCTGCACCAAAGCCCGCCTCGGTAACGGCATAATCACCAAGCTTCATAGCCATTTTTGTAGCGATAACGGAGTTACAGCCGTGCGCGATATTTGCAAACGGACCTCCGTGAACGAACGCGGGAGTACCCTCAAGCGTCTGCACGAGATTTGGCTTGAGCGCGTCCTTAAGGAGCGCCGCCATAGCTCCCACCGCACCGAGATCCCCTGCCGTGACAGGCTTCTCGTCGTAGGTGTAAGCCACCACTATTCTTGAAAGTCTTGCTTTGAGGTCGGAGATAGAGGACGCCAGACAAAATACCGCCATTATCTCAGACGCAACCGTGATGTCGTATCCGTCCTCACGCGGAACACCGTTCACTCTACCGCCAAGGCCGTCTGTGACGAATCTCAGCTGACGGTCATTCATATCAACGCAACGTCTCCAGGTTATACGACGGGGATCGATACCAAGTCTGTTGCCCTGATATATGTGATTGTCCAGCATAGCCGCAAGCAAGTTGTTTGCCGCGCCTATCGCGTGAAAATCTCCCGTAAAGTGAAGGTTTATATCCTCCATAGGCACGACCTGCGCGTATCCGCCGCCTGCCGCACCGCCCTTGACTCCGAATACTGGACCCAGAGAGGGCTCACGGAGAGCCACAACTACTTTTTTACCTATTTTTCTAAGACCGTCCGCGAGACCTATGGTCGTGGTGGTCTTTCCCTCTCCCGCAGGAGTGGGGGTGATCGCCGTTACTAAGACAAGCTTGCCTTCCTGCCTTTTGGACTGCGAGAGGAGAGACAGATCGACCTTTGCTTTATATCTGCCGTATTGCTCAAGATATTCCTCATCAATACCCGCAACCCTAGCAATCTCATTTATATGACGCATTTTTGTAGACTGAGCGATCTCAATATCAGACAAATAAGCCATTTTTTCTCCTTTTGCCCCTGATAAAAGGGGCATACATATTTTATTTGATCACTTAAAGTATTTTACTGCAGATTCAAACATCTTCATATCGAACTGTCCGGGAACGTTCTTATAAAGACCGTTGCCTATACGCTCGGAATGTCCCATTTTACCGAACACTCTGCCGTCGGGAGATGTTATTCCCTCAATAGCAAACGCGGAATCGTTGGGATTGTATCGGATATCGTCTGTGGCATTTCCCTCAAGGTCAACGTACTGTGTAGCTATCTGTCCGTTAGCCGCAAGCTGACGGATAAGCTCATCTGAACAGAGGAAGCGTCCCTCTCCGTGAGAGATAGCCACCGTGTAGACGTCACCGACCTCTGTTCCCGCAAGCCAGGGCGACTTGTTGGACGCTATTCTTGTCCTTACAAGCTTGGACTGATGGCGGGAAATGGTGTTAAAGGTAAGTGTGGGCGAGCTTTCGTCCGCGTCGATTATTCTTCCGTAGGGTACAAGACCGAGCTTTATAAGCGCCTGGAAGCCGTTGCATATACCGCACATAAGACCGTCGCGATTGTCAAGAAGGTTATGTATGCCATCCTTTATCTGCTGATTGCGGAAGAACGCCATAATGAACTTGCCCGAACCGTCAGGCTCGTCCCCACCCGAAAATCCTCCGGGAACAAATACCATCTGAGAATCAGAAAGCTCCTTTGCAAAGCTCTCAACACTTCTTGAGATAGAATCGCTGGTGAGGTTGTTGATAACAAATATCTTTGCCTCAGCTCCCGCGTCACGCATTACCTTAGCGGTGTCGTACTCGCAGTTGGTTCCGGGGAATACGGGAATGAGCACCTTAGGCTTTGCGATCTTGATAGCGGGTGCTGCTCTCTTTTCTACCTTGTAGCTAAAGCTTTCATAGGTGTTGTTCTTCGACTTCTCAAGTGTCGGGAATACTCCCTCAAGCTTGCTCTCATAAAGTGAGTCGAGCTCTGCCATGTCAACGGTCTTGTCGCCGTATGTAAGCTTTGCGTCGTCGGTAAAGTAACCTATTGTCTGTCCGTTAATACTCTCGTCAACCTCAAGCAAGAAAGCTCCGTAGCAATATTCAAAAATATTATTTACCGTAACGCACTCATCAAGGAACTTAAATCCAAGACCGTTACCTATACACATCTTGTAAACTGCCTCAGCCATACCGCCAAACGTGGGAGTATAAGCCGAGTAGACCTTGCCCTCACGCATAAGAGCAGTCACCTTGTTGAAGGTCTCTATAAGCGACTCAGCCACAGGCAGACCGTCCTCGCCATACTTAGGGCAAAGGCAAATAAGCTTATGACCTGCCGACTTTGCGTCGTTGGTTATGACCTCGCAGGTCTTACCCGTGGTTACCGCAAATGATACGAGCGTGGGCGGGACGTCAAGCTTTTCAAAGGATCCGCTCATAGAGTCCTTGCCGCCGATAGCCGCGACACCAAGCTCAATCTGGGCTCTGAACGCACCGAGAAGTGCCGCAAGAGGCTTGCCCCAACGCTTGCCGTCCTTGAGAGGCTTCTCAAAGTACTCTTGGAACGTAAGGTAAACGTCATCATAAGACGCACCCGACGCGATAAGCTTTGAAATACTCTCCACCACCGCGAGATACGCCGAATGGTAGGGCGACTTCTCCGCGATATAGGGGTTATATCCCCAAGCCATGTACGAGCAGGTGTCGGTGTGCTTTTCCTCGACCGATACCTTGTGAACCATAGCTTGAATAGGAGTTTTCTGATGAATTCCTCCGAACGGCATAAGCACGGTACCCGCACCGATAGTGGAGTCAAATCTCTCTGAAAGTCCGCGTTTCGAGCACACGTTCAGGTCAGACGCAAGTGCTTTATAGCCAGCGACAAAATCCAAAACTGGCTCTTTTGAGTAATTCGCGGGAGCGGCAGGGGTGATATCAATATGCTTTTCCGCACCATTGGAGTTCAAAAACTCACGGGATATATCAATAACAGTCTTGCCGTTCCAGTGAACGCGGAGTCTCGGCTCCTCGGTCACACGCGCCACGACCGTAGCCTCAAGGTTCTCCGAGTCGGCGAGCGCCATAAATCTCTCAACGTTTTCTTTTTCAATTACAACCGCCATTCTCTCCTGAGACTCGGAGATAGCAAGCTCAGTGCCGTCAAGTCCCTCGTATTTTTTGGGAACTTTATTAAGGTCTATATCAAGTCCGTCAGCAAGCTCTCCGATAGCGACCGACACGCCACCCGCGCCGAAGTCGTTACATCTCTTTATCATTCTGCAAGCCTCTGCGTTTCTGAACAGACGCTGAAGCTTTCTTTCCTCGGGGGCGTTACCCTTCTGCACCTCTGCTCCGCAGGTCTCGACAGAATGGGAATCGTGAGCCTTGGACGATCCCGTAGCTCCACCTATACCGTCACGTCCCGTTCTACCGCCGAGAAGGACTACCACGTCACCGTCTGCAGGGCACTCACGGCGCACGTTCTTGGCAGACGCCGCCGCGATGACCGCTCCTATCTCCATTCTCTTTGCTGCGTATCCGGGGTGATAGAGCTCGTCCACCATACCCGTAGCAAGACCTATCTGGTTACCGTAGGAGGAATATCCCGCAGCCGCGGTCTGCACTATCTTTCTTTGAGGAAGCTTGCCCTTTATGGTCTCGGACACGGGCACTGTGGGATCCGCTGCACCCGTGACACGCATAGCCGCATACACGTAGCTTCTTCCAGAAAGGGGGTCTCGGATAGCGCCGCCTATGCAGGTCGCCGCTCCGCCGAAGGGCTCTATCTCCGTGGGGTGATTGTGTGTTTCGTTCTTGAAGAGAAGCAACCAATCCTCGTCCACACCGTCAACCGTTACCTTCATCTTGACGGTACAAGCATTTATCTCCTCGCTCTCGTCAAGCTTCTGAAGCTGCCCCGTCTTTTTGAGATACTTTGCCGCGAGAGTACCTATATCCATAAGATTCTGCGGCTTTGTTCTGCCAAGCTTGGCTCTTACATCAAGATATTCTTTATAGGTTTTCTCAAGGAGCTCATCCTCAAACTTAACGTTATCTATGGTAGTCAAAAACGTAGTATGACGGCAGTGATCCGACCAATACGTATCTATCATTCTGATCTCAGTGATGGTAGGATCTCTTTTCTCCCCCGCAAAATATTCACGACAGAATTTTATGTCGTCAAGATCCATAGCAAGACCAAGTGTCTTTATCATATCGGCAAGCTCGGAGTCGGTCTTGTTACAAAAACCGTTAAGCGTTGCGACGTCCGACGGAATATCGTAATCCATAGCAAGAGTTTCGGGAAGCTGCATACTTGCCTCTCTTGCCTCAACGGGATTTATTACGTACTTTTTGACCGCGGATATCTCTTCATCCGTCAGCACTCCTCCAAGCACGTAGACCTTTGCGGTGCGTATAGTAGGTCTATCTCCGCAGGACATTATCTGTATGCACTGCGCAGCGCTGTCTGCCCTCTGATCAAACTGGCCGGGGAGATACTCCACCGCAAACACTGTGCCGCCGTCTACGTCTATATCGCGAGTGGCAATATCCAACTGGGGCTCGGAAAACACCGAGTCGACCGCCTCACAGAAGAGCTTTTCCGAGATATTCTCCGCATCATATCTATTGAGTATGCGGACCGAGGTAAGACCTTTTATTCCAAGCAGATTTTTAAGCTCGGAGTAAAGTGCGTGTGCCTCGTGCGCGAGATTGTTTTTCTTTTCAACGAATATTCTGTAAACCATTCCAAATCCTTTCAAGCCTTATGACTTATAAGCCGCAAGAGCCTTTTGTCCTATATCGTGTCGGTAATACGCGTTACCAAACGATATTTCTCCAACCTTTTTATACGATGCCTCTATCGCACCCTCAAGAGAATCCGCTACCGCTGTGACACCAAGAACTCTGCCGCCATTCGTGAGCAGCTTTCCGTCCTTGAGATTTGCGCCCGCAACGTAAACCGAGTCGGCTATCTTTTCAGGTATCGTCATCTCAAATCCCTTTTCATAGCTTACGGGATAGCCCTCCGACGCCATTATTACACAGCAAGCGTGAGCATTTTTGAACTTGACCTCAGTCTCGGCTAACGTGCCGTTTGTGGTCGCCTGCATTACCGTCAAAAGATCTGACTCAAGCAATGGAAGCACCACTTGTGTCTCGGGATCTCCAAAACGGCAGTTATACTCTATGACCTTAGGTCCGTTCGGTGTAAGCATAAGTCCGAAATACAAACAACCCTTAAATGTTCTGCCCTCCTTGTTCATCGCGTCTATGGTGGGCTTGAATATCTTTTCCATACACTCTCGGGCAATATCATCGGTGTAATACGGATTGGGAGCAACAGTTCCCATACCTCCCGTGTTAAGTCCCGTATCGTTATCCCCCGCTCTCTTGTGGTCCATTGATGATATCATAGGCACTACCACCTCTCCGTCTGTAAAGGAGAGAACAGAGACCTCGGGGCCTGTCAAAAATTCCTCTATAACGATATGGTCACCGCTAGCACCGAATGCCTTGTCCTGCATCATAGAGATGACCGCCGCTTTTGCCTCGTCGAGAGTATTGGCAATGATAACTCCCTTTCCAAGCGCAAGTCCGTCGGCCTTGATGACCGTCGGGATGGGTGCTGTCTCTAGATAGTCGAGCGCCGCCTGCATATCGTCGAACACCTCATACGCCGCCGTTGGTATGCCGTATTTTTTCATAAGATTCTTTGAAAAGACCTTACTGCCCTCGATTATCGCGGCATTTGCGCGAGGACCGAAGCAAGGAATGCCCTTTTCCTCAAGCGCGTCTACACAACCAAGCACAAGCGGATCGTCAGGAGCGACTACCGCATAGTCAATACCCGTCTCAACCGCAAAAGCTACGATTTTCTCAATGTCCTTCGCGCCAATGTCAACGCATACCGCATCATTCGCCATTCCTCCGTTACCAGGGAGCGCGTATATGACCTCAACGCTTTTATTCTCTTTTATTTTCTTTATGATGGCGTGCTCTCGGCCGCCACCGCCTACTACCATTATCTTCATCTTGTTCTCCGTTTGTTTGGAATATGGTTTTTTAGTTAGAATGTGTTACGATGGGTCGCTTTTAGAAAAAAGCTCCGCAAAAACTTACATAAATAAAAGGTCCTTTTAGGGTGACGGAGGATTTTCCTCCGAAAAATCCCTCACTGATGTTTCTGTATTGATAAGGCGTTGAACCTATTCGATGCAACTCAATTTTAACTTAAAGTCGCTTTAAGTTAAAGTTAGCTATGTCGGTTGGGTTCTACACTGTTAGGTGGAGAATATCTCAGTAAGTTATTTTCTCAGAAAATCATCGTCACCTCACAGCAGTTAGAACCCCAAAATATTTTGCAAATTTCTTTGCCAATTGCCAACGGCAATTGAGCTTTTATTTGAAAAGAAAGTAGGAGAATCAACACATTCTCTAGCTACATTATCAATGATGGAACAATCTCATTCCGGTAAACGCCATTGAGATTCCATATTTATTACAGCACTCAATAACGAGGTCGTCTCGAATAGAGCCGCCGGGCTCTGCTATATACTTAACACCGGATTTCTTTGCTCTCTCGATATTATCGCTGAACGGGAAGAAAGCATCCGATCCGAGCGCCACTCCGTCAATAGTATCGAGATACGCCCTCTGCTCTTCCTTTGTAAAGGGGGCGGGCTGCTCGGTAAAGTATTTCTGCCAATTTCCGTCAGCGCAAACGTCCTCTTCGTTCTGGTTGATGTATCCGTCAATGACGTTATCTCTGTCGGGTCTACCGAGTGTGGACTTGAAAGGAAGATTCAAGACCTTGTCGCTCTGACGAAGAAACCAAGTGTCAGCCTTTCCACCCGCAAGACGAGTGCAGTGAACTCTGGACTGCTGACCTGCTCCAACACCTATCGCCTGTCCGTCTATTGCAAAGCAGACCGAATTGGACTGCGTGTACTTAAGAGTGATAAGCGCAACTATAAGGTCACGCACCGCGCTCTCGGGCATATCCTTGTTCTCGGTAACTATGTTTGAAAGCAGCTCGCGATTGATCTTAAAGTTGTTCCTGCCCTGCTCAAATGTGATTCCGTAAACCTGCTTTCGCTCGATCTCGGCAGGCACAAAATCGGGATCTATTTTAACAATATTGTAATTACCCTTTCTCTTTCCCTTAAGTATCTCAAGAGCCTCGGGCTCGTAGCCGGGAGCAATAATGCCGTCCGAAACCTCGCGCGCCAGCATCTTCGCCGTTGTTACGTCGCAGACGTCGGAAAGAGCTACCCAGTCTCCAAAGGAGCACATTCTGTCAGTTCCTCTCGCTCTCGCGTAAGCGCAAGCCAGGAGAGAATCGTCAAGTCCCTCGATGTCATCGACGAAGCAAGCCTTTTTGAGCTTGTCGGAAAGCGGTATGCCAACCGCCGCGCTTGTAGGACTTACGTGCTTAAATGAGGTTACCGCAGGGAGTCCAAGCGCCGCCTTAAGCTCCTTTACAAGCTGCCAGGAGTTGAACGCATCAAGAAAATTTATGTATCCGGGTCTTCCCGAAAGTATCTCAATGGGAAGCTCGCTGCCGTCGTGCATGTATATTTTAGCCGGCTTCTGATTGGGGTTGCAGCCGTATTTAAGTTCAAATTCCTTCATTGTTATACTCCTGTGTATTACTTATTTTTGTTTATAATAACGTCCTCTGCCTTGCCCGTGACAAGATCCACGGTGCGTACAAAGAGGGACACCTTGTTGTCTGCATTAAGATTGCTCCAGCAGATATCCGCCAACTCCTCGGCGGTGTTGGGAAGCTCTACCTCCTCAGGCTCGCCGTAAAACGAAGGAATGGGATTGCCGTCGCACTTGTACGTGTGGATAAAATGACCTATTCCCGCTACGGGCATATAATTGTAGAAATAGCGATTGCAGACAGAAGGATCTCCGTTTCTGCTCTTGAGTATGGAAAGCTTGTACGTAAAATTCTTCTTTGCGGTGTCATAATACGCTATACCCGAGACACGAGGGGTGAAATTAGGCTCATCAGGCTCAAAGCCGCGCGTCATAAGCGCGTCCTCAAAGCTTTTGCCGTCAAGCAGAAAGTTATATATAGTATCAGTTTGATCGCCGTTGGTTATAATGTCGATGTTTCCTTTTTTTCTGAAAGGATTATAAATGATAAGACTAGGATCGACGAGCTTTGACTCGTCAAACGCGCGAGTCCTCATTCCGCCATCAAATTTCTCAAAAATACGGTTGCGGCTGTTCTCGCTTCTTCCCATAATGAAATAAGCGATCATTGCCCTCTTGCCGTCAGCCGATTTTCCTATAACTATTCCTCTTCCGGGATAAGAATTCTCGGACAGAAGCTTTTTAAGATCATAAAGTGCCATTTTTTCTCCATTCCGCCGTCTCGGCATTGTAAATATGCGTTAATCAATATAGACCTTGTCGTCTTCTACGGTAAGCCTGTCATCACACAAAAGCCTTACCGCCAGGGGCAAGAGCACCCACTCTGCCTCCTCCATTATTCTCTTTTGAAGTGTCTCGGGAGTGTCGTCACGCTTGACCTCAACCGCTTTTTGCAAAATTATCGGCCCCGCATCGCACTCCGGAGTGACTATATGCACCGTAGCGCCCGAAACGCGAACGCCCTTTTCAAGCGCTGCTTCGTGAACGCGCAGACCGTAATACCCCTTTCCACAGAAAGACGGGATAAGTGCGGGGTGAACGTTGATTATCCTGTTTGGAAAAGCCTCGTACATCTGCTCGTCGATTATAGTCAAAAATCCCGCGAGCACCACAAGGTCTATTTTCTCGCCCACGAGAGTATCGGCAAGAGCCCTTGAGTATTCCTTGATGTCACCGTATTCCTTGCGCGCGAGCACCTTTGTTTTGATCCCATTATTCTTGGCTCTCTCAAGAGCGTATACACCGTCCTTGGACGACAGGACAAGCTCTATCCTGCCATTTCCAAGATCGCCTTTTGCCTGAGAGTCTATGAGTGCCTGCAGATTAGTTCCGCCGCCCGACACGAGCACAGCTATTCTTTTAGTCCTCATCAGCAGAACACTACTCCTTCGTCGCCCTTTATTATCTCGCCGATGACGTATGCATCTTCGCCATTCTCACGCAAGATCTCAAGCGCCGTATCTACGTCCTTTTTAGCAACGGTTATGCTCATTCCCACACCCATATTGTAAGTGTTATACATATCTCTCTCTGGAATATTACCCGTCTTTGCGATAAGCGAGAAGATGGGAAGCACGCGAACCGCGTTCTTGTCTATCTTAGCGGTCATTCCCTTTGGAAGAGCTCTCGGAATATTCTCGTAAAATCCGCCGCCCGTAATATGACTTATTCCCTTTACGTCTACCCTCTCAAGCAGCTTGAGCACACTCTTGACGTATATTTTTGTGGGCGTAAGCAAAGTCTCGGCAATGCTCTTGCCCCCAAGCTCCTCTTTAGGAATATAGAGGGAGTCGGGATTGTTGTCTATGTCAAACACCTTGCGCACCAAGGAGAATCCGTTGGAATGAACTCCGCTTGACGCAAGAGCGATAACAACGTCGCCCTCCTGTGTTTTGGTGTTGTCGAGTATCTTCTTCTTATCAACGATACCCACGGCAAAGCCGGCAAGATCGTAGTCCTCGACAGGCATCATTCCGGGATGCTCCGCCGTCTCTCCGCCGATAAGAGCCGCGCCTGATTGCACGCAACCCTCGGCAACGCCCGAAACTATCGCCGCTATCTTCTCAGGCACGTTCTTGCCGCACGCGATGTAATCCAAGAAAAACAGAGGCTTTGCGCCGCAGCAGATTATATCATTAACACACATAGCAACGGCATCAATTCCTATCGTGTCGTGCTTGTCCATCAGTATTGCCATCTTAACCTTTGTTCCGCAGCCGTCAGTTCCCGAGACAAGCACGGGCTCCTCCATACCTGCGATATTAAGTCCAAAGCAACCGCCAAAGCCGCCAACGTCATCAAGACAGCCCTCGTTACGAGTTCTTGCGATATGCTTTTTCATAAGCTCTACCGCGCGATATCCCGCGGTTATATCAACGCCTGCCGCAGCATAGCTTTCGGATCTGGAATTATTACTCATAGTTATCTCCTTATTATTTATCAATGTCAAAATCTCATCTTAACCCTTACCGTTCCAGCAGTACGTGCACAGATCATCAGGGTCAAGTCCTATTGCCTTTACGATACCCTCAAGAGACTGAAATTCAAGCGAGGCGAAATTCATCTTTTCGCAAATAGTTGCCCTGAGCTTCTTGCCTCTCTCGGTATTAGCATCACTGTATTCCTCAATGTGTTTAAAGCCTTCCTCACCCTCAAGCTCCATAATAACTCGTCTTGCTATCAGCTCCATATCACTTGTAGCTCTTGAAAAGTTGAGATACTTGCAGCTATACATAACGGGCGGACACGCCGAGCGCATATGCACCTCGCGAGCACCGTTATCGTAAAGAAATTCCACTGTCTCACGCAGCTGTGTTCCTCTGACTATGGAGTCGTCCACGAACAGAAGTCTCTTATTCTCTATCAGCTCATGAACGGGAATGAGCTTCATCTTAGCGACCTTTTTTCTGTCGGATTTTTTCGAGGTAAAGCTGCGTGGCCACGTGGGAGTATATTTTATGAATGGACGCGCAAAGGGTATCTCGCTTGAGTTTGCGTATCCAATAGCGTGAGGTGTGCCTGAATCTGGAACTCCGCACACGTAATCAATGTTGTGGGATTTGCCGAGCACCTTGTCGTTCTCACTCATTATCGCACCGTTGCGGCAACGCATAGCCTCAACGTTTACACCCTCGTACGTAGCCGTGGGATATCCATAATAAGACCAGAGGAAAGCGCATATTTTCTTTTTCTTTCCGGGCGCCGCCAGCTGCTTGATCTCTGTGGGAGATATCTCAACTATCTCACCGGGGCCAAGCTCTCTCTCGTTTTCATAACCCAGCTTCTGATAGGCAAAGGACTCAAATGTCACCGCGTATCCATCACTGTTTTTTCCTATAAGCACGGGCAATCTGCCAACTTTATCTCTGGCCGCGATAAGATTTCCGCCCTCCTTGAGTATCAATATAGATGCCGTTCCCTCGATAACGTCCTGCGCAAAGCGTATTCCGTCAACAAAATTGTCCCTCTGATTGATAAGCGCCGCGACCAGCTCGGTGGAGTTGACCACTCCCGCCGTCATGGCGTTGAAATGAGCGCCACTCACCGTAAAGAATCTCTCAATAAGTTCATCGGAGTTATTTATAACACCTATAATGCATATCGCGTACGTTCCAAGCTTGGAGCGAATAAGCAGAGGCTGTGGATCACTATCACTTATACAACCTATCGCCGCATGTCCCTGCATCTCCTCAAAAACGTTCTCAAACTTGGTCCTGAACGGAGAGTTTGAAATATTATGTATCGAGCGTTGCAGACCAAGCTCCTTATCGTACGCCGCAAGACCTCCGCGACGATTTCCTAAGTGAGAATGATAGTCGGTCCCGAAGAACACGTCTGCCAAGCACTCTTCCCTTGATGTGATTCCAAAAAATCCACCCATTAAGTTTACCTGCCTTTGTTTGCGTATCCCACCCTTACGGCGAGACTAAAAATTCATCGAATATACCTGTAAAATTATTTGTTGTACTCTGCCTCTATCTCGGCGCTCTTCAAGAGAACTGCCTTGGCATCCGCGGCACGCTTACTCTCAAGTTTCTCAGCAAGTGCGTCATCAGATAGGGCAAGTATCTCTGCGGCAAGCAGAGCGGCATTGGTCGCTCCGTCAATAGCCACAGTGGCGACGGGAATGCCCGAGGGCATCTGCACTGTTGATAAAAGGGCGTCAAGTCCGTCAAGATTTGAGGACTTACAAGGTATTCCTATAACAGGGAGCGTAGTATTCGCCGCAACCGCGCCCGCAAGATGAGCCGCCATTCCCGCTGCTGCTATTATAACTCCAAATCCGTTTTTTCGCGCATTGCGAGAGAACTCTCCTGCCTCAAGTGGCGTTCTGTGCGCGGAATACACGTGCACCTCATAGGGTATCTCAAAAGAATCAAGAGCATCGATAGCCTTCTTTACCACAGGCATATCGCTCGCGCTTCCCATAATAATTCCAACCTTTTTCATGTTTATCCCCCTTTTAAAGCTCTTTAAATATGACAAAATAAAATCCGGGCGCACTTATCCCATTCGAAACAAGTGAGCCCAGACGGTCGGCAATATAAATTTCTGTTTCACGTGGGCAAATCCACTCAAATCCGTCAGTCGCAGAAACCTTCATTTATCATGATAATATGATACCATAAATGAGCAAAAAAGTCAATATATATTTATAAAGACTTACTCTTCTTTTTTGCATTTATTTTAGTCAATTTGACCATCTTGGGACCCTTCCTTTTCGCCTATCCGACTACGCCTCGCAAAAAGGCAAGTCAGAAACATCACACAGAGGCAACCGAAACAAAATCCCCCAACGTCTATCCAAACGTCACGCAAGGAAGGACCTCTGCCGCTGAATATCTGTATGGTCTCGTCAACAAGAGGCACAAAAAGTCCTGTTGCTACGCAAAATGCTGCCCTTTCACGCCTTGAATATTCATAACAGCCCCAAAGCAGTACCGAAAAAACGCCAAGAACGGCAAATTCCGTGAAATGAGCCAACTTTCTGACCCAGAAGTGCCCTTCTCCTCCGTCTCCGCCGCCAACTCCCAAAATGGAAGCCACAAGCTTACTCAACGCACCCGATGCCGTCTGCGAGAGCATAGAATTGCCCCATATAAAGCAAAGAGTCAGACACAACAAACATATATATAATATTTTTTTGCTTCTAAGTGTCATTTGCCAAAAAATTCTTTCCTTTCGATATCAAAACTCGTGATGTCTCAACGATAGCGCTTACAATGCTTTCTTCCAAACGGTCCTCTATAACTTGAAACGCCTCGGCCATATGAGGGGCTCTGTTTGTTATATTGTGACAGTCCGAGCCTATGACATTGAGATATCCCTTTTTAATAAGCTTCAATGTCTTCCTTCTCATTCCTATGCGCAAGAATGAGTTTGCATTGAATTGAACTGCGATTCCATTTGCAATTAATTTTGCTATTTGACTTTTATTTTTGAAAACGAGATATCTCTCAACGTGAGCTATTACCGGCTTTACATCGATTCTGTTCTCCATCTGGCATATCTCGTCAACTACGGCATTCGACCATCTGTCAAAAGGCATCTCTACCAACAATATGTTAGTTCCCTCAATGCAAAGCGACCTTATAGGTTCACATCCCGATATTCCACTGAAATATGCTACTTCCGCGCCGAGATACATATTCGGTATTTCATCGGACCCTAAATTTTCTTCAGATATAGCAGAGAGCAAGCGCGCAAGGCAAGCATCTCTCCTTGCCTTAAACTCCACAGGAGACTCCTCGTGCGGATAAAAATGTGAGGCCATAACGACCGCGCCTACTCCTTGAGCGCGTAGACTCTTAAGCATTTGGATGGATTCCTCGGAACTGCCGCTTCCGTCATCCATTTGAGGCAATATGTGAGAATGAAAATCCACAAATCGCGCAGAGACGCAACCAAATGTGTTGTTTTCCATGTCCCTCTCCCTTCATAAATTAATCCGTCGTCTGCATAAACAAATTAAGTCAAACAAAACCGAGTGTAGACAACTCGGTTTTGCTATGTATTCAATGATAGTGGTAATATTTTTGCGAGCGCCTGTAATACAAGGATTTTCTTATGCCGGCTGCGTTATAGACAAACCCAAATATCTTCACGTTTGCAAACTTGAACTGTCTTACCGACTCAACAATATCCTTGCGCCTTGTATATCCGCAACGAGTAACCAATATGATACCGTTTATATACTTTGAAACTACTATAGGATCGGATACTGCCAAAACGGGCGGCAGGTCAACTAATATGTAATCATAGCTCTTCTTAAAGCTGTCAAGGATCTCCTTCATCTTATGCGAGCCTATCAACTCACTCGGATTAGGAGGAAGATCTCCCGATGTCATAACAGACAAGTTTTCGTGAAGCACTCCTTTGTGGAGATTGATCTTCTCCTCTCCAGACAGCACATTGGACAGACCGGGTGATATCGGAAGTTCCAAGGATGTATATACAGATGGATGACGCATATCCGCATCTATCAATACAACCTTATGACCCTCATTCGCCAATGCATATGCAAGGTTTATAGACGTCGTACTTTTTCCATCCTGAGGACAAGGACTCGTGATGCCAACTGTTCTTCCTCCCGTTACATCAGGAAAGAAGAAGGAAATATTTGTTCTGAGCAGCTTATACGCCTCCAGAGAAGCAAAGCTCAGCTTTTCTCCAAATCGGTCCGTTTTTTTACGTTTTTTAATATCTTTCTTGTTTTTGATAAGCATTTATCTTTCTCCAAACAATTTAGTATGCTTGCCGGCGCAGCTATATCATTTGCCTTTAGAGGCGGTTTTCGCCTCGTATCTGTATCTGTATCCGTATCTGTCACTGACAGAATCAGCGTCGGGAACTACAGCCAGCAGAGGTATGTCCTCCTCAAAGGTTTTTATCAACCAATCCTCAGAATCCAGGATATTATTTGAGATTCCCGAGATCACCAGATACGCGCACACAATTACTATTCCGATCAAAGCACCCAGCAACACATTGGATCTGTAATTGGGAGATGACGGAGCACTGGGCACAATAGGATGTTCAACGATGCCGATGGCTACACCCTTGATGAGCTCACCCCCATCAAGCCTCTGCTTGAACGCCTGGATCAAAGCATCGGCGATAACTTTAGCTTCATCAGCCGATTCACAGGTTATGGTAAAGCTGAAAACTCTGGAATCAACGGTGTTGGAGGTAGTAAGCATACCCGAAATACCATCTGCTGTATAGGTACGGCTTGGCTTTTCGCCGTTTTCATTCAACTCGCCCGAATTAAGCATATCAGCGGCCACCGACAATGTCGTTTTGGATTGCAGTATATCAAGACAGTTGGCCACCTGATACTGTCCCATCAGCACGTCCTGATACGAAGGATTTTCATCTTTCGTCTCTACGTTCATAATGAGTTTTGCGCTTGCAGAGTATTTCGGAGACACAAAAAACATAGTATATCCTAACGCAATAAGCACGCCAAGCACGGCAGCAATAGCTATGATCCACCAACGCTTTAACAAGATTCTCGCTAATTGTGATAAGCTTATGTCCAAAGTTTCTTTGTTTTCGTTCATATCAACACTCCATAAATTAATATGCGCACGGGTAAAGGTATAATCTCTCATAATCATATACCTTTAATTATTATACCATCTTTAATAAACCTTGTCAATAGAAAATGCGCAAATCTCAAAAACAAAAAATGACCGACAATATATTTTTTTATCGAATCCAAGCGGTTTTTACCGAAAAGATAAAAGAGAGCCCGACTTGCGTCAGGCTCTCCGTTCTTTTATTTGTTTGTCAACTCAAGCTTTATCACTGAGTTACTGTCTCACCCGGCTGAGTGTCCTCAGGCTCTGTGTCTTCTTCACGGTCGATGGTCACTTTTTCATACACATTAACCGAACCACTATTAACAGCTCCGGGGCCAAAGAGATGGTATTCATTCTCTGTTACCAAGTCCTTAAGGCTATCGAGATCCTCTACAAACGCCATATATGCTATGTCAATAGACGAGTCTTTTGCCCAGCTACTATGACAAGTGAGGAACATTGTAGTAATGGT
>CAJGCF010000008.1 GCA_904501865.1 uncultured Clostridia bacterium | reverse complement strand
CTTATGATATACTATGCTCTTGGCAGAGACACAGTCCTCTCAGACTTCAGAGACTCGGGTGATCAACCTTTATCCGCGTTTGCTCCCTGGGCATTCAACGTTATAATCGCATGTGGAATAATCGCTGTGGGATTTTTCCTGGCACGCATAATTTTTGACGGAACCTTTGTAACGGCGTTCAAGAAAAAAAGAGCTTTCACGTGGGGAATCCTTGCGCTTGACGTAGCCTTTTTGACAAACGGACTGTTCAGTGAGGGCTACGCACCAGTCAATCTTCTTTACGGATTTATGATGACAGCAGTCGTGACCGTGATCTATTTCACCGTATGCGGCATGCTTGACAACTCCGAAAACGTGATAACGTACGCTTGTCAGGTCATGGTGTGCACCGCATACGTGGCTTTGTGTCAGATATTGACCATAATAGTGCGCGCCATCGCGAACGATAACTTTTTTATACTTCACTGGTCAGGAGAGCCCATAATCAACAGGAATATCCTTTCACTGTCGTGGGGCGTTGCAACTATAATATCGGCCGTGTTCGTGCTTGGTATTCCCGCGGCTATGTATCTTGCGAGGAATCATAGGTTTAGCGGTCTGTCTTATGTCTCGGCTGTACTGTTTTTTTGCGGTTCCGTGATAATGTCATCAAGATCAGCTATTCTCGTTGGAGGAGCTATGCTATTAGGATGCATTGCAATCTGCTCTATAAGCGGCGAAAACGCCAAGAAAAACAGATCATACGTAGCTATATCCGCAGTCCTCGTTCTCATAGGTCTTATTTACGTAAACTCTCGCATAAAGCCTTTATCTGAAATTATGAGTTCTATCCTTGAGTTGTTGCGTTTGGACAAGCTCACCGATAGCGGCCGTTTTCCTTTGTGGAAAAAAGGCATTGAACACTTCAAATCCTCTCCCGTGTTTGGGGTGGGCTTTGATAGGGGCGGATACGAGGGCGACGCCAAATTCAATAATATGTTTAGTAATATGTACCACTGCATATTAGTACAGATCCCCGCCTCGATGGGAATAGTCGGCATATTGGCATTTTTTATACACCTGTTCCAAATTTTGAAGATCACGTTTACAAAATGCTCCGTCAGGAAGCTGTTTATTATGCTGGTCCCCGCCATGATTCTTGGAATGTCTTTGGTGGATAACTTCTTCTTCTACCCCAATTTTCAAATATTCTATTGTGTTTTTCTTGTTATGGCAGAGATTCTCTCCCAGAGCGATAATACATCAGAAATCAAACCGACTTGACGTTGCCGCTGATACAGGATATTTTGACAGATAAAAACAGTTGACATATGCGTTTTTTTATGATAATATGTATGTGTGAAATGTTAAATACTTAAAAATCATTTCGTCCCGCTCGAAAGGAGATAGATATGGATCAAAACAATAACAACCAGAATTCCGTCTTAACAGTGGTGGATATTGCCAAGCTGTTCCGCGGAAAGCTTAAGCTCTTTATATGCCTAGCTCTTGCTGCCTTTATTTTGGGCGGAGCTCTCGGTGTGGGAATGTCATTCCTTGATAGGTCATACCAAACCGACATAACCTTTTATCTGGAGCCCGGTGACAAGTCTCAAGCGCTTCTCCCCCTTCTTCAATCCGAGACGTTTGCCGAAAAGCTTTTGCTTGAAGAAAACGGGCTTCCCAAAAAGGAAGAGTGTAATGCCCAGGATTACGAAAACGCTCTTGCGGCGATAGAAGAATACAATGCTGCCAGAGAGCTCAGAACGCAGCTCAGGCGCGAGCTTGATCTTCTTCCCTACTCGGTTACTCCTATTGAGACGAAATACAACAGCTTGAAGACTACGTATACAGAAATATATGATCTTTTAAATACATACAAGCTCGCCCCCTCCGACGAGGTAGCAAAGGATGAGGCACACGCTGAGAAAATTGCCGAATACGAGGCGGCTCTTGCGATAGCGAAGGCAGAACTTGATGCATATAAATCCGAGACCTACGATCCTGCCATTGCAAACAAGCAGGCAACGGAAGAGGAATATGTAAAGACCAAGCGTTTGTTGATAGACACCAGAGATAAGGCTGAGGATGCGTGTGAAAAGGTCCTTTCCAAGTGGAGAGAAGATCGCGAAATTCAACGCCTCGTATCTGTGATAACGGAATCCACTTCCTTTAAGTACACAAAAATAGTGGATGGCGCGGATGCCAAGGATACGGTTGAAAATCAAAACTGCTCTTTCCTTGTTATATCAGTAGATATCGACGATCCTGAGCTTGCAAACACCCTTATAGACAAAATCAAATCAGTTACTCCCTACTTTGCGGAGACCAATGTTGAAAGACTTTCTGACATTAGCGAGGCAAGATGCACTCTTATCAGTCCGTTTGCGGGTATAAACGACTACCGCGCATCAGACGTAATAAAGGATGCCGTCAAATACGCCATTGTATCCGCAGTTGCGGCAGTTGCTGTCGCTTGTATAGTTGTCGTCGTAGTCGGAATTCTACCCGAGGAGCTTCGTTCCGAGAAAAAACAAAAAAAGCACTCATAATTACTACTTAAAATAAAGTTCCCCGTCTTAATAAAAATTGAGACGGGGTTTTACTTGTTTTTTTGACTAAAACGAGAGTTTTCGTCAAAATATCTATTATTAATGATAAATTTACATTTTTTTGTAAATGTGTTAAAGCTTTTATGGTAGCATTTATTTGATATGCGGTTATCCGCATCTGTAAACATTGTTCAAAACTGTTATTTAAGGAAGGAAAATATGGGCATTTTCGAAATTTTATCACTTGTCTGCGGTCTCGCCCTGTTCCTCTACGGAATGGACGTAATGGGCACGGGTCTTAAGAAAAGCGCGGGCAGAAAGCTTAAGACCATACTCGGAAACCTCACATCAAGCAAGCTCAAGGGCTTTTTGTTGGGACTTGGAGTCACCGCAATAATACAGTCCTCGTCTGCTACCACGGTTATGGTCGTGGGATTCGTTAACTCGGGCACTATGCTCCTGTCTCAAGCTATAAGTGTTATTATGGGCGCGAACGTGGGAACGGCTGTTACCGCTTGGTTGACGGCACTCAACGGCATTGAGGGCGGCGCTGACGCTACCGCTTGGCTCAATTATCTAAAACCCGACGCATGGATGCCTATATTGGCTCTCATAGGTATCTGCTTTATAATGTTCTCCAAAAAGGACAAGCAGAAGGACCTCGGCTCTATCCTTATGGGCTTCGCGGTGCTTATGGTGGGAATGTCTCTTATGTCCGACGCGGTAAGCGGTCTTAAAAACGACCCCAACTTCACACAGATACTCACACTCTTCAACAATCCCATACTCGGAGTCCTCGCGGGAACTCTCCTGACTGCAATAGTTCAGTCCTCGTCGGCGTCCATCGGTATTTTGCAGGCTCTCTCGGTAACGGGCGCCATCTCCTTCGGCTCTGCTATTCCGATTGTTCTCGGACAAAACATAGGAACATGCGTTACCGCAATGATATCTTCTATCAGCGCCAACAAGAACGGTAAGAGAACCGCGGTAGCGCACCTGCTCTTTAACGTGATTGGCGTCACATTCTGGCTCTGTATGTATTATCTTGTGGGCTGGATTCTCCAGACCGTAGGCGTATTCAATATATTCGACCTTGCTAACGGAACTACGATAGATATGTTTGGCATCGCTATCGTGCACACGATATTTAAGCTCCTCGCCGTTGGTCTTATGTGGCCCTTTACAAAGCTTCTTGAAAAGCTGGCTTGCGCTATCGTCAAGGGCGACGACAAAAAGGGTGACGAA
Organism: uncultured Clostridia bacterium; assembly: GCA_904501865.1. Classification (GTDB taxonomy): domain Bacteria; phylum Bacillota; class Clostridia; order Oscillospirales; family CAG-272; genus SVTX01. Next base: position 25,427 of record CAJGCF010000008.1, on the reverse strand, counting down.
TACACCGCTATGCTTGACGAGCGTCTGCTCGACACACCCTCTGTCGCTATCGAAAACTCGCGCCAGGTGGCTTGCCGTATGGCAGAACTCTCAATCGGGTCCTTGCGCAAATCCATAACGTTGTTTGACAAATATGACCCCAAGCTCGCGCAAGAGCTCCGTGATGCCGAGGATAAAGTTGATATCTACGAGGACGTGCTTGGTTCGTATCTTGTAAAGCTTTCCGCAAGAAGCCTTTCCGAAACCGACAGCATTGACGCGACAAAGCTTCTTCATATGATAGGAGACCTTGAGAGAATATCCGACCACTCGGTAAATATAGTAGAATCTGCCGAGGAGATACAGGACAAGAACATCTCCTTCTCGGATGCCGCTCTTTCCGAGCTCACCGTTATGAAGGGCGCGGTCGACGAAATACTCGCTATCACCGAGGAGGCGTTTGTAAACACCGACTTCGACAAGGCGGCTATGGTAGAGCCTTTGGAGCAGGTCATCGACTTCCTGCGTGACCAGATAAAGCTCCGTCACACCATAAGACTTCAAAAGAGCTTGTGTTCCATCGAGCTTGGATTTATCCTCTCCGACATTCTCACAAACCTTGAGAGAGTATCCGACCACTGCTCCAACGTAGCGGGCTGTCTGATAGAAATGTCACAGCACGAAACGCTTGATATTCACAACTATCTGCACGAGGTCAAGGCGGGTGGCGCGGACTATCAGGAAAAGTACGACGCTTATATGCAGAAATACTCACTTCCTCAATCCAAATAATAGACAAATGGGCTGAGTCTTTAGATGCAGAAGGCGTAGTTTGGTTCTCGTAGGTGTGCAAGGGTACGCCAGAGAGCCAAAACGCGACTAAAAAGCCACATAAAATGTAGAAATCCGCCGAAAAAATCGGCGGATTTCTACATTTGAAAGACAAAAACTTATTTTTAAGTTGCTTTTTGTTCTTGCTTTTAAAGGTGGCTTTTAATCTGCGCTAAATGAAGCAGCCCCTTTATTTTTCTACTATATTTACTGTGTCTATACCGTAGTATTCAAAGCATTTTATAGCGTCTCGGTCTATGACCTCTCCGCAAACCAGTACGGGTATGGCTGGGGGACAGGATATGCACGCGTGTGCCAAGACCTCTCCATCGGCGTCGGCTACTCTTATGCTTCTTTGCCTTGAGAGCATAGCCTCTCGAGGCGTCATTTCGCGCCGAGCCCGTGGAATTTGTGGGGCGGAAGAGCATATTGTCTGTCGTTTCGGGATTGATAAGAGCGCTCTTTCAAGCTCTCCCGTCTCCTTAGCCATCTCGGGTGTCAGCATCATGACCACGACGTCGGGGTCGGCAAGCTCGCACACTATCCCCTTCTCTGAAAGCATTTCAGATATTTCAAACCCTGTATATCCGTAAGGCTTTGACTTGAGAGTAAGCTTTAGCTCCTCGTCACCTGAAAGCACATAGCCCACACACTCAAGCCTTTGCTTGAGTGCTCTGACCGAGGGCAAAAAGCTCTGCAATTTATCACGATAGCCCTCGCACAGATAGCGATTAGCCATATCCAAGGATTGCAATATAAGATATGACGGGCTGGTCGAGGCGAAAAGCGACATGGCCTGCTTTGCCGCTCCACAAAGCATATTCGGAGCATGCCTTGAAATATGCAGATAAGCTCCACCCGTCAGAACGGGGAGAGTCTTGTGCGCCGAATCACAGCACATATCTGCACCAAGGTCTATGGGGTGGCAGGACTCCGGTAAAAATTTCAGATAAGCTCCGTGAGCGTTGTCCACCAAGAGCAATATTCCCTGCTCGTGGCAAACCTCCGCCAAGCTCTTGACGTCAGCAATATTTCCAAGATAATCGGGGCTGGTTATATACACCGCGACGGGCATCTCGCTCATTTGCGAGAGGACTTTTCTCAACGTGTCGGGGGATATCTCACAGGACATAATATCCTCAAAGATATCGGGATAGAACCACTCTGTATCAACGTCAAGAAGGGCTATGGCGCTGAGAAATGCCTTGTGAGCGTTTCTTCCTGCCAATATTTTGGGTCGTCTGCCAACGTCCTTGGCATACAGACAAGCAAGCTGTATCATAGCGCGGATACAGAGAGACGAGCCCTCCGTGGAATAAATCGTCTCGGCACTCCCGAATATCTCCGAGGCGTTACGCTGACTTTGCTCTATTATTCCGTGAGGATTGTAAAGCACGTCAGATCCCTCGACCTCGGTAATGTCAAGGCGCTCCACGCCAAGCGCTCCCTTGCCCTTGTGTCCGGGCATATGTAGGCGCAGGATTTCTTTGTCCACGTATTTTTTCACAAAATCACAAATCGGGGTGTCCATTATTCTTCCCCATCAAGCGTCTTTGCCGCTTCAAGCGCGATAGCACACTCCATTCGTTTTTTGAAGAGCTCACAGCCGTACTTATAAACTCCCGCGACAGAGCCCGTTGAATGATACGCGTTCGCGGCACAGCCGCCCGAGCAATAAAGCTTTGCCCAGCAATTCGCGCACTCGGGACGAGAATAAACGTTGCAGGACGCAAATTCATCCTGCGCCTCTTTGTTGGTAACACCCTGCCAGATGTCGCCAAGCTTGTATTTTTCCTCTCCTACAAACTGATGGCAAGGATAAAGGTCTCCCCAGGGAGTGACCGCCATATATTCGGTGCCCGAGCCGCAGCCCGACACTCTCTTGTAAACGCACGGACCACCCTTGAGGTCTATCATATAATGATAGAAGGTGAAGGGGCGCCCTTCCTTGTGTCGTTTAAGCATAAGCTCTGCAAGTCTTTCGTATTGCTCAAGCACGACGGGCATATCCTCCGCCGTGAGTGTGGAGGGCTCGCCCTCGGGACCCACGACGGGCTCCATACTGAGTTCGTTGAAGCCCAGTGAGAGCATAGTCTCTATATCCTTGAGAAAATCCGGGTTTGCGTGAGTAAAGGTGCCGCGCATATAGTAATTTTTGCCCTCTCTCGCCTCGACGAGCTTCTGGAACTTGGGAACTATCTGCTCCCAGCTTCCTCTGCCCGAGTAATCTACGCGGTATCTGTCGTGCACCTCGCGTCTGCCGTCAAGGCTCAACACCACGTTGCTCATTTCACGGTTGGCAAAATCAATAACGTCGTCGTCAATAAGCATACCGTTAGTCGTAAGCGTGAAGCGGAAATTCTTGCCTGCCGCGCCCTCAATGCTCCTCGCATATTCAACAAGCTGCTTGACAACGTCGAAATTCATAAGCGGCTCACCGCCGAAAAAGTCCACCTCAAGATTGCGCCGTCCCTTTGAGTTTTCCACAAGGAAATCAAGGGCTCTCTTGCCCACCTCAAAGCTCATAACGGCACGGTCACCGTGATATTTTCCCTGACTTGCGAAGCAATAGGAGCAGTTGAGATTGCACACGTGAGCCACGTGGAGACAAAGCGCCTTTACTACTCCCGCGCTCTTTTCCTTGAGCTTGCCCGCAACGCTACGAAAGCTATCGGGCGCAAAAAGCTTGCCCGCCTTGCGAAGCTCCTCTATCTGCTCAAAGCATTCCTCGAGCTCGTCTGCCGTTACCTCGCTCCTATCGGGATATTTTTCAAGAATAGTGTCGACTATCTCGTCGTGAGTATGGCTCTCATACATATTGATGACGTCAAAAGCAACATCGTCCACCACGTGAACCGAGCCCGAATAAACGTCAAGTATTACATTAAGTCCCAAAAGCTTATAGCTGTGTATCATAAAGAACTCCGATCCTATTTTTTATTCGAAAAAAATGCCGCCACTGCGGCGGCATTTCGTGAAGTTTTATTACTTCTTTGTGTTTTCACACTGCTGGTTAGCAATACCGCAGCTGGTCTTGCAAGCAGACTGGCAAGATGTCTGGCACTCGCCGCAACCGCCGTTCTTAGCAGTTTCACAAAGATTTTTTGTTTCCAAAGTCTTAATATGCTTCATAGCCTTGATCCTCCAAGATGGTTTTTTCATTGTTCTCATTATAGCATAACTATTTCCCACTGTCAATATTTTTTTTGAAAAACCCTATATTTTTTATCCCCCCGCTGCTTTTTACCGCCTGTATGCCCTTCTCGTCGCCCCCAAAATGTTTTTCTCGCGCAAAATGTGGTAAATGGAGCAAACTTGTTGACAATTATTTTTTTGTGTAGTATAATAATTAAAGACTTTTTAAGTTAAATCTCTATTATGTGAATATATATTAACGCTCGTGTGCTCGGCACACATTTTTCGGGGGTGAGACTTTGATTTTTGGAAGACACATAAACCGTTACTATCTGCGCTATTCTCCATTGCTTCTGTTCGGAGTTTTAGCGCTTTTGCTCGTTGACTATATGCAGCTTATTATCCCCGAGCTGTACAGAATGGTCATAAACGGCATAGACCAAGGCTTTGTGAACATAGACGGGCAAATCTTCACGTTTGATATGACCTTCGTGCTCGATAAGATATGCCGCCCTATGCTCTTGGTCATAGTGGCTATGATAATCGGACGCTTTTTGTGGCGCGTATGCTTCTTTGGCTCGGGAATCAAGCTTGAGACAGACCTGCGCGGCAGAATGTTTGATCGCTGTAAGGATCTCTCCCAGCAGTATTATCAGATCAACAAGGTCGGCAACCTTATGTCTTATTTCACCAACGACCTCGAGACCGTTCAGGACTGCTTCGGAATGGGCATTATGATGTTCTTTGATGCGGCCATGCTCGGAGCTCTGGCTATCGGCAAAATGGCAAAAATGAACCTGATGCTCACGCTTCTGTGTATGATACCTATGGTATTTTTGCTTATATGCTCGCTCGTAGTCGGCAAATATATGACTGAAAAATGGGACAAGCGTCAGGCGGCTTTCTCAAGCCTGTCCGACTTCGCCCAAGAAAAATTCGCGGGCATAGCCGTTGTCAAGGCGTTCGTCAAGGAGAGCCGAGAACTGCTTGAATTCCGCAAGCTCAGCAAGAACAACGAAAACACAAACGTTGATTACACCAAGCTTTCCGTGCTTTTGCACGTTTGTCTGACCTTGTTTATCGAGTCCGTAATCTGCGTTATTATCGGATACGGCGGATATCTGGTCTGGTCAAACGAGTTCGACGCAGGCAAGCTCGTCGAATTCATAGGATATTTCAACGCTATTATTTGGCCCGTTATGGCGGTGTCCGAGCTTATAGGAATGCACGCGCAGGGCAAGGCGTCTCTTGATAGGATAAGTCAGCTGCTCGATGCCACACCCGACGTGTTCGACAAAGCGAACGTAGAAAATATAGAGAGCATTCGCGGCGACATAGAATTCCGCAACCTCACCTTTGCTTATCCTTCGGACGACGGACGCGACATTCCCGTTCTCTCCGATGTTTCCTTTACTATAAACGCAGGAGAGAACGTAGGTCTTATCGGCCGCACGGGCTCGGGCAAGACCACCGTAGTCGACCTGATTTTGCGAACCTACAACGTCCCCGACGGTACTGTATTTATTGACGACAAGGACATAAACACTATACCTATAAAGAGCGTTCGTGCTGCGGCGGCATACGTTCCGCAGGATAACTTTCTGTTCTCCGACACGATAGAAAACAACATAGCCTTTGCAACCGACGACGGCGATCACGACGCCGTGGAGTTTGCCGCAAAAATGGCAGACGTCCACGACAATATATCCGAATTCCCCGAAAAATATCAGAGCGTTCTCGGTGAGCGCGGCGTGACCGTATCGGGAGGACAAAAGCAAAGAATATCCATCGCGAGAGCTCTTATGAAAAATGCTCCCATACTTATACTTGACGACTCGGTCTCTGCCGTTGACGTCAAGACCGAAAAGGTCATTCTTCAAAATCTGCGCGATATGAGAGCTGGCAAAACCACTATCCTCATAGCTCACAGAATAAGCACCGTAGAGCAAATGGATAAGATAATTTTCATTGACAACGGCAAGGTTATCGCCGTGGGAACGCACGAGTCTCTCTATGCAACCTGCTCCGACTATCGCAATCTGGTCGACCTGCAGAAGCTTGACGATGCCGAATCGTCCTCAAAGAAGGAGGTGGCAAGCAATGTATGAGTTCTATCCCCTTTTGATCGTGGGCGCTATAATCTCGGTTTTTGCTACCGCGTTCATCCTGGCATACGCCTTCATGAAAGACAAGAAAGAGGCTATCGGCTTTGACCGTAATATGAAGGACTCCGAGATAATAAGGCGTCTGCTCGTGTACGCAAGGCCCTACGCCAAGAGCTTCATTCTCGTGCTTATACTTATGATATTCTCAATAGCGCACGAGATAATCTCGCCCCTCATTCTCGGAGAGCTCATAAACACTCTCAGCGGTGAGGAGGGCTTTGAGCTTAACTACCTTTTCGGCACTATAGCTGTCTACACGGTCATTCTGACTGTCTCTCTCGTATGCACCTATGTTCAATCTATAATCCTGCAAAAGACGGGACAGCGAATAGTTTCCAATATCCGCGAGGACCTTTTTGACCACATTCAAGGTCTCTCGCACGACCAGCTCAACAAGATTCCCGTGGGAACTCTTGTCACAAGAGTTACAAACGACACCAATGCTATCTCTATAACTTTTACCAATATAATAGTAAATCTGGTAAAAAACTGCTTTATCATCGTAGGCGTGCTCACTGCAATGCTCCTGCTCAACTATATGTTGACGCTGATGATACTCTGCTTCGTTCCCTTCGTGGTGCTGTTTACTATCATATTCCGTAAATTCTCACGTCGCGCCCACCGCAGAGTAAAGGACGGCACGACGGATATCAACATCTTCCTCTCCGAAAACCTGTCGGGAATCAAGATAATACAGATATTCAACCGCGAGGAAAGAAAAAAAGCGGAATTTGACGAGAAGAACCAAAGGCTCGGTCGCGCCAAGTTCGGTCAGATGTTCGTATTCGGTATATTCAGGCCCATGGTCTATATGCTTTATATATCCTCTATTCTCTGTCTGTTTTATCTCGGAGCGAGGGGCTATATAAACAACGTCGAATTTCTCGGACAGGTGATAGACGCGGGCGTGGTCGTCTCCTTCTATTCCTACATTTCAAAATTCTTCAACCCCATTCAAAACCTCGCAGAGCAATTCAACCGTCTGCAAGCAACATTTGCCTCGGCGGAAATGATATATAAGGTCTTTGACATAGTCCCCGAGGTAGTCGATGAGCCCGACGCTATCGAGCTTGAGAGCGTCAGAGGCGACATTGAATTCCGTAACGTGTGGTTTGCTTACGTTGAGGGCGAGTGGGTGCTTAAGGACGTATCCTTCAAGGTGGGCGCCGGCGACACGGTGGCGTTCGTGGGCTCCACGGGCTCGGGCAAGACCACCATACTCTCCCTGATATGCAGAAACTACGACATTCAAAAGGGCGAGATACTTATAGACGGTATCAATATTAAAAAAATAAAGATATCCTCCCTGCGCCGTCACTTCGGTCAGATGCTTCAGGACGTATTTCTCTTCTCGGGCACTATTCGCTCGAATATCACGCTTGGACTTGACAACGTCAGTGATGACAAGGTCAATGCGGCTTGCAAATACGTCAACGCCGATAAGTTTATCGAAAGGCTTCCGGACGGTCTCGACGAGGTGGTGAGAGAGCGAGGAAACAACTTCTCGGCAGGACAAAGACAGCTCATCTCCTTTGCGAGAACTATAATCCACAAGCCCGCCGTCATGATTCTTGACGAGGCAACTGCCAACATAGACACCGAGACCGAGCTTCTCATTCAGGATTCCCTTGAAAAGATGATGAATATAGGAACTATGCTCATGGTGGCGCACAGGCTTTCAACTATACAGCATGCCGACAATATAATAGTGCTCTCTCACGGTAAAATTGTTGAGCAGGGCAACCACGGCGAGCTTCTGGCAGCCAAAGGAAGCTATTATAAGCTTTACTCGCTCCAGGTCGAAAAAAACAAGCTCACGGCGGCAAATTGACCGTCCATGCGATAAAAAACAATTTTTCAAGCAGTTTTCGTCCGCAAAATACGGCGAAAACTGCTTTTGCAAGAAAATCACTTGAAAAGGACAGAAAAATGTCTGCACTATCAATAAATCACAAAAAATTACCTCTGCGGCTCCGTGACAGAACGTTCTGGACAATAACGCTGTCTCTGGCAATACCCATAGCGCTTCAGAATATGCTTACCGCATCCTTCTCGCTGGTCGACACGCTTATGGTAGGACAGCTCGGCGAGATAGCTCTCTCGTCGGTCGGAATGGCGGGACAGTGGAGCTGGCTGCTCAATATGGTGCTCTTTGGAATATGCTCGGGCGCATCTGTTTTCGTCTCTCAATACTGGGGCGACAAGAACATTCAGGGAATACACCGCTCCCTCGGCATAGCTCTCTCGAGCGCCACTGTTCTCTCCGTAGCGTTTATGCTGGTCGCCGCCATCTTTCCCGAGACCGTTATATATATATTCAACAAGGACAGCGCGGTCATAGCAAGCGGTGCGGAGTATCTCCGATATGCCTGCTATTCATATCCCGCGGTTGCTCTTACAAGTGTCATGGGCTCAGTCCTGCGCTCTACCGAAAGGGTGCGCTTGCCGATGGCGGTATCTATCGTGTCCACCATACTCAACGCGGTTATGAACTACGTCCTGATCTTTCCCGCGGAGCTTGGTGTAAAGGGCGCGGCAATAGCCACCTGCATCTCGTCCTGGGCAGGACTTCTGTTACTTATAATAATATCGTCGGTAAGTAAGAACATCCTCGTAGCCTCGCCGAGACATTTATTTGCTATTCGCCTCTCTGACCTCATGTCATTCTTCAAGCGAGCGGCTCCCGTTATGATAAACGAGACGTTATGGGGACTTGGGACAGTATGCTACAATATCATATTTTCAAATATGGGTTACGAGCAATTCGCGGCTATCACCATTGTGCGCACCTTTGAAAACATAGCCTTCTGTTTCTTTATCGGTCTGTGTAATGCCTGCTGCGTTATGGTCGGAAAGGCAATAGGCTCAGGCGAGATACGCGAGGCGGTGCGCGACACTAAGCGCTTTAACATAATAATGCCTATCGTATCTGTCATAATAGGAGTTATAGTCATTTTGCTCCGCTCGTCATTAGTCTCTGTCTTTAATCTTGGTCAGCAGGTCTCGCAAAATACTCTTGAGATAGCTCGAAGCATTCTCATAATTTACGGTGTTTGGGTCGCGGTGCGAAATATTCCTTATCTTTTGGTGGTGGGAGTATTCCGCTCGGGCGGCGACACGACCACGGGAATGATATGGGAAATAATTATCCTTTGGATCTTCTCTATTCCTATGACATTCGTGTGCGCATACGTTTTTGAGCTTCCATTCCTCGTTGTGTATGCCATTATGTATCTTTGTGAGGACCTTCCTAAATCTATTATATTCCTCTGGCACTATTTTTCGGGCAAGTGGATAAAGCCCGTCACCGACGCGGGCAAGCGTGCCCTTGAGGAGCATATCAAGAGTTGAAACGCATATTTTTCAATAAAAAAGAATAATATCCTCGAGTGACGGCAAAAATCAAGACGTAGGCTATAAATGCCTAAATAAGCAACCGCCAGGAAAGGATAATACAATGAAAGATTCTCAAAATAACACCCAGAACAAGAATCAGCAGAACAAGAATTCTCAGAACAACAACTCTCAGAATAACAACTCTCAGAATAACAACTCTCAGAATAACAACTCCCGCAATTCCTCGCAAAACAGAAAGTAATCAAAAAAGCTCCCTCCTTTTCGGAGGGGGCTCATTTTTCTAAAATATGATGTTGAGTATTAGGGGCAGTACCGCACAGCCCATGGCTATGAGGTCACTCACCTTGAACTTGAAGCCTCTGCGATATATGATGTATCCTATTACCATCATAGCGATTATGAGCACCAAGCCTATGTCCGTTGAGCCATTATAGAGAATAAGCGTATATCCGTACGCGGGGATAAGCAGCTTATATCCAAACCACGAATCCGATATCTCTCCCGCCTTTTGAGCTCCCTTCTTGACGAACGTGACAAAATATCCAATTGCCGCGGCAACGCCCACAACTCCCCAGATAAAGAACATATATGCCTGACTCAAATATCTTTGAGCATAAACATTCGTATAGTCATATGCATGCGCTTCTCTGTTGACCTCGATAACATCCTGGAATATGACCGTCAGATTATTTATGGGCGCGTATATTATTCCCCATTCGGCAATTCCTACCGAATTTTCAAGCATATTATGCTCCTGAAGATACGGTCGCAATATCTCTGTCCTAACAACATAGGCTATGAGATATATTACGAACATCCACAAAACGCAGAAAATAACTCCGTCTGCCACAGTGTTTCCCTGCCCGAACAGGAACATAAATACAGAATACATAACAAGGCCCACTAAAAGCGAGAGCAGGTAGTAAAGCATCATATACTCGAGTCTGAAATAGTTTGTCTGTGCCGCAAGGTACCAGTACGCCGAGAAGAAGGATACCGAATATATAATAGCTATCTGTATATATCCGCTCAAAAAGTGTACGAGCGCCATTTTCTCACGCTTGATTGGGAAAAAATATAGCGTGTCAAGATTACGGCGGTTCTTGAATGCGGCAGTCTCCAATATCGGTATAAGTGTGCAGAACAATCCAAGAATTATGGCGAGTATATATATACCCGTTTCGTTGTTCTCTGCATACATTCTGCCTGTGCTCTCAGAGACCACCATTTGCGTGATCGCGACCGAAAGTATAGTGAAAATTACGGTGCGCAGAGTTGAATTCTCCAGCCTATATATTAAATATCTTGAAAAAACCTTCATTATGCTCTGCCTCCCCTCACGTCGTAGCCTCTGCCCTCGACCTCGTGAATGAACATCTCCTCAAAGTCCATAGGCATCTGCTCTATTACAGCAGGCTCTAATCTCTCAAGCGCCGCCCTCATCTCGTCCTCGCGTCCCTCAAGCACCACTCGTACAAATCTACCCGTGCTCTCGGAGGACACTACGGGAAGCCCCGCAAACAAGCTCTCACCAACGGGCTCAAGGAATGCAAGCTGGAACTTACAGAAGCGGTTTACCCGCTCCGAGATATCTCCCGACGACGCGACCGTCATCTTGTCTATCAAAGCGTAGCAATCACAGAAATCCTCAAGCTCTCGCAAGGAGTGGCTGGAAATAACTACTGTCATTCCATTCTCCTCGACCGCCTGATTTATCGCCTTCTTGAATGACAGCCGCGCAAGTGGGTCGAGTCCGTCGAACGCCTCGTCAAGCAACAGATATTTCGGGTTTACCGCAAGTGCCAGAGCCACGAAGAGCTGGCGTCTCATTCCCTTCGAAAAATTGCGTATAGGCTTGCTTGCGTCAAGTCCGAAGCTGCTCATATGTTCATCAAAGATAGCCTTGTTTATCTGAGGATAAAACACTCGATAAAGCTCGTAAAGGCTCTTGCCCGTGGTATGCACGGTAAAATACGGGTCGTCGGGCAGGAAGAACAGATTTCTCCGTGCGCTCTCGCAGGATATGCTCTCGCCGTCGCAAAGTATCTCTCCCTTGTCTGCCTTATAAACTCCAGATATCAAACGCAAAAGCGTGGTCTTGCCCGCTCCGTTTATTCCTACAAGTCCCATAACGCTTCCCTCTCGAAGCGTCAGGTTGACGTCATCAAGTATGCGCTTGCCTCCGAGACTGTGTGTAACACCTCTTATCTCAATCATTTTCTTCGTACACCTCCTCTATCCATCTCATTACGGTCTTTCGTGTCACGCCCATATCCCTAAGGGCGTATATAATGTCCTTTTTATCAGGCTCGGCAGATTCTTCCCTCTGCTCATATATCACAAAGCAGCCCTTTTTGGGTAATGCGCAGACGAACCCCTCCTCCTCAAGCGCAGAATATGCTCGCGCTATTGTGTTGGGATTGACTCCAAGCTGTGCCGCCGCCTCTCTCACCGAGGGTAGCTTTTCGCCATTTCTTATGACCCCGAGCTTTATATATTCTCTGTACCGCTCGGCTATCTCAAGATAAACGTCCTGCTTACCCGAAAATTTCCACTGCATTACTTCACCTCTTTCTCAAATCTGTATTATCTGTATTATCTGACTTGTCTGTATTATATCATATGCAGAAATATTTGTCAATAGTATTTTTAAAAAAATATCCCCGCAATTCGCTCGTCTGCGATATTGCGGGGATTTAATTATCGGGGGGGTATCCCATTATTGCCATAAGTGATCAAAAAACATTAATTATACCACTATGCTTTTTCGAGAAGCTCTGTGCTTTACTGCTTCATCGTCATCTCGCCGTAAGAAGGCAGAGGCCATACGTCAGAGGGCACGAGCTCCTCTGCCGCATCTACCGTAGCGCGAAGCTGATTCATAAGCGGTATTACCTTGTCCTTATAGGCAAACGCCGACACCTTACAGTCGCTCTCTGACGCCGCTGAGATAGCCGCGCACCTCAGCTTTTCTGCAATATCATAGGCTCTGCAGGCATAGCCCGAAAGCTCTCCTATAAGCTTACGCTCAAGAGATATGGGCGCCGCGCTCTCAAACACGGCAAGCTTGTCCTTTGCGGTGCTCGACAAATCCGCAATATATCTCTCAATAGCGGGAATTATCTTCTTGTTTGTCATATCAACCATTGTTTTGGCTTCGATATCTATGACCTTGGAGTAATTCTCAAACAATATCTCCTCACGCGCACGGAGCTCGACTCCACTCATTACACCAAACGACGTAAAGAGCTCCACGTTCTTGTCTGCCGTCAGACAGGAGAAGGAATCCACCGAGGTCTTGAAATTGAGGAGGCCCCTCTTTTCCGCTTCGACGGGCCACTGTGACGAATAGCCGTTTCCGTTGAATATTATCCTCTTGTGGTCCTTGAAGGTCTGCTTGATGAGCTTTCTTGCCGCTGTCTCAACGTCCTGCGCGCCCGAAAGGATATCCGCAAAGGTCTTGAAGGACTTTGCAACTGTGGTATTTATAACTATATTTGAAAGGGATATGTTCTGTGACGAGCCTACCATACGGAACTCGAATTTGTTGCCCGTAAACGCAAAGGGCGAGGTCCTGTTTCTGTCGGTGGAGTCATATCTGAAGGTAGGAACGCTGGGAACTCCAAGGTCCATAGTCCTCTTCGCCTTGTCTCTGTAATCCGTCTCGCCCACAATAGCCTCGACCAACTCCTCAAGCTCGTCACCGAGGAACACCGAAACTATGGCAGGGGGCGCTTCGTCCGCGCCGAGACGGTGGTCGTTACCGGGAGTGGCAACCGACAGTCTCAAAAGATCCTGATAATCGTCAACCGCCTTGATTATAGCCGCCAAGAATAGTAAGAACTGCGTGTTTGACGCAGGGTTGCTTCCCGCACTTAGCAGATTTTTACCCGTATCAGTGGAGAGCGACCAGTTGTTGTGCTTGCCCGAGCCATTTATTCCCTCATAGGGCTTTTCGTGAAGAAGTGCCACCAAGCCGTGCTTTTCAGCCACTCTTTTCATAGTCTCCATAATTATGAGGTTCTGGTCAACGGCGACGTTGGTAGTCGCATATATAGGAGCAAGCTCATGCTGTGAGGGCGCGACCTCATTGTGCTTGGTCTTGGAGTTTATTCCTAGCTTCCAGAGCTCCGTGTCGAGCTCCTGCATAAATTCTGATATCTTTGTCTTTAGCGGCCCATAGTAGTGGTCCTCAAGCTGCTGTCCCTTGGGCGCGGGGTTACCAAAGAGCGTCCTGCCCGCGTACAAAAGGTCGTCCCTCTTGTCAAAATACTCTTTATTTATAAGGAAATACTCCTGCTCCGCTCCCACGGACGTAGACACTCTTGCAGAGGTGTTGTCTCCAAAGAGAGACAAAAGCCTCAATGCCTGCTCGCTTATAGCGTCCATTGAGCGCAAAAGAGGAGTCTTGGTATCGAGCGCGTCTCCAGTATATGAGCAGAACACAGTGGGTATGTAGAGAGTTTTATCCTTTATAAAGGCGTACGACGAGGGATCCCACGCGGTATAGCCTCTTGCGTTGCAGGTCTCGCGCAAGCCCCCCGACGGAAACGACGACGCGTCAGACTCACCCTTTATGAGCTCCTTGCCCGAGAAATCCATGACCACCTTGTCCCCAGCCACAGGGGAGATAAAGGAGTCGTGCTTTTCCGCGGTGACGCTTGTCAGGGGCTGGAACCAATGCGTATAATGAGTCGCGCCGTGCTCCACGGCCCAGTCCTTCATCGCGTTTGCCACCACGTTGGCAATAGACACGTCTATGGTCTTACCTGTCTGTATGGTATAAGTCAGAGATTTATAAACGTCTCTCGGGAGTCTTTGACGCATAACAGCGTCATTAAAGACCATACAGCCGTATATTTCTGGAATATTTGTCATAGCCTTACCGCCTCTCTTTTTCTTAAAAAAGAAAACACTTCTTCATTTTACTGTTATTATAAACTAATTTGCCACTTTTGTCAAGTATCATAATATAAAAAGGGGGGCGGCTAAGCCGCCCCGTATCATTCTATCATAACGACAGAAACCGAAATATCGTCTCTCTCCCTGCCCTGCGGGTAGTTTTTGACCGCAAGTCCGAGAAGCCTGTCCTTGAGCCTCTCGCAATCCTCGCCGCCGATATCCACGGCTTTCTTTCTCTTAGCGGTATAATCGCACAGAAATTCAACCAACCAAGGACAATCGTCGCTATCGGGACAACAGCCGTCACTCATCATAATAATGATGTCTCCCCTCTGTGTGTCGAACTTGGTTATTCTCGCATCAGCGTCCTTTATTATGCCCACGGGCATAGTCCGCGAATTTATCTTATACACAGTCTCCCCGCGCACGATATATGTGGGCGCAGCACCGCTCTTGATAAACGAGGCGTTCCCATTTATGAGGTCAAGCTCAAAAAGGTCAACCGTTGCCGAGCACTCGCTCCCACAGCCCATATTCTCCGAGCGTATTACGTTGTTGAGCATTCGCAAAGTGATATCGGCTCTGTTGCCCGCCGTCAGCATCTTTTCAATAAACATTGAACAGACGCCCGAGGTAAATGCCGCCTCTGCTCCGCTACCCATTCCGTCGCTTATGAGAGAATAGAAATATGACGAGTCCGTGACAAACGCGTTTGTGGTATCTCCACATTCCTCGTCTTCAAACGGATCAACGTACAAATCGTCCCCGTTTCCGCCCGAATGTGCACATATCCGCCCATGAGCGCATTTCGCGTAAAGTAGAGGCTTTGAGGAAAGCAACATAAGAGAGCCATCCTCTCCTATCTCAAAGACGGGCTCGCCGAGCGGCACCCCTACTATCTCGCTTATTTTTCTGCATATATCCGAAAGAGTGCGCGCGCTCATCTTGTCCGATAGCGACACGCCCTTGGCAACCACGTTGAGACGCCTTTTTCCATATACCACAACTCCACTGACGCGCAAGCCCTCGCCGTACAGATAATCGAATATTTTTTCTGCGGCCTGCATATCGCACTCATATTCCTCTCCGTCAAAGCTCAAGGCGTCCTTGAGTATGGAGGTTATATCGTCGTAGTTTGAGGCGAACACCCCTGCCTTGTCTCCCTTTATTATCTGCTCGGTGGTGGCTAGTATTCCCGAATTCACCTCGTCAAGTATCTTGTCTTGACGTATGCACCTGAACGCGAATGCCTCCGTCATATCCGAAGCCTCCGCCACGTTTTTGGTGTGCAGAGCCGACGTGACGCGTTTTATCGCCTCAAGCGTGTCGGCATATTCCGTTCCCCAACAGAGCTCTCTGTTGCGACAGCCCTCACAATGAGTCTCAAACGCCATTTCCGTCATCCTCTTGATGCCGAGGAGATCGGGACGGCGGAAACGGTCGCTGAGCTTATAAAAGGTCTCTGAGAGCGAAGAAAACGCGTCTGAGAGCGCACCGAGTCTTTCCTTGACCGCGAGGTTCTTATTTTTCTCCGTGACCGCCTCGGCAAAATATACGCCGCCTGAGAGCACCGCCGCTCTGTTGTATGGCGCGAACATCATCTCTCTGTACTTGTCCGCAAGCATATAAAAGGGTATTGATAGGAGCATTGGCGGCAAAACACTGACAAGTCCGTCCGAGCCACCTATATAATAGCACCAAAGCACCACCAGCCCACAGACCGCGGCAAGTCCTACGTTTTTTCTGACCGCGGATACAATATAAAACAGTACGGTCGCAAGCACAAGCAGAGGGATATATAACACGTTGAACACCGCGCCGCATATAGCCGCGGACGCCGCACCTATCCACAAACCTCTGCTTGACGTCATAAAAAGAGATATCAGCATAGCCAAAAACGGAGCCATGGGCATTCCGATTATACTCTTGTTGAGTGACGCATACGTGCAGAGAGCAAAAATAGCTCCGAGAGAAATGAGCACGTACCATTGCCTATCCTGCCCCTCGCCAAAATATCCGCCAAGCAGAACCACCGCTAAAGCACACCCGCCCGTCAAGGTCATTGTGGCACAGAGGCTGTAAAAGGAAAAATCTCCTCTGACAAGCAGAAAAAGTCCGCAAATAAAACCGCCTATTGCTGCGCATATCGCGCGTATATGTAACGGCTCAAAAAACAAGCCCCCTCGTCTGACCTCTCTCTCGTTTTCGTAAACTACCGCCGAGCCGCCTTTGCTTTCTAAAACAGTTTCTGATGCAGGGGCATATACACTCGACGCGGCGACCACGCCTGAGCTCTGCCTCTTTACAAGCGCGTGGCTCTCCTTTGAGGTTGTGTCAGCAAATACCACCGGGATAAGCGTTGCCAATATCCGCACGAGAATGACCGCTATACAAGAGAATATATATACCGCGGGCAAGTCCCCGACTATGATAAGTAGCAAAAGCCCGGAGGCTATTCCCCACAGGTGCTTCCTCGACGAGCACAAGAGAGCTATACACAAAGGATAAGTTCCGAAAAACAGATGAGCCCCTCCAAGCAGATACGCGACCGCCGCCGTGATAAAGAATTCCACCACCGTGCGCAATCTACCCCTTACCTCCCTTTCGTCCTTTTCCCTGAGTCTTTCAAGAAAGACCTTGAAGATATTATTTTTCTGAGGCTTTGATGCCGTTTTTTTGTTTTTTTCGCTATTCTGCATCTTTGATTTTCTCCATTCCGCCGACAAATACTAAAAGTCGTTTCGTTTATATTATAATATCTTTTTACTGCGCAATTTGTCATATTATCTCTGTCAAAAAAAGGCTTTTCGGCACAAATTTCCCGACATTTGCCCATTTCCTGTCACAATATACCCGCCCTTGATTCTTTTATAGTAAAAAAAGCTCGTCTCATGACGAGTAAAGTCGGATACAGTCAATCAAAAAAGCTTGAAAAAACCTAAAAAATGATGTATAATTGCAGTATCAAAAAATTTTAAAATTTTTTTAATATGCCTCTTTACATTTTAGAACATCTGTGCTATAATGGTGTCATAAGATAAAAACTGCCGCAAAAAGAGAGGACCCTCTATGATATATAAAAATCCCAACACACAAATAAGTACCGTATGCTTCACGGGACACCGCAGCATACCTTATAAGGACGCGTACAAAATCCCCCACGAGCTTAAAGCAGTCATGGAGCAGCTCATAAATCGCGGAGCTTACAGATTTTTGGCGGGAGGCGCTATGGGCTTTGACACGGTAGCGGCTCTGTGTGTCTGTGAGCTTAAGGAAAAGCATCCTCATATCCGTCTTGAGCTTATCCTTCCCTGCCGCGACCAAACAAGACTTTGGGAGGAGGATAGCCGTCGCTTGTACGATATGATTCTTAAAATGGCAGACTGCGCGGAATACGTGCAGGAGAGCTACTCCTCAAGCTGTATGCACGAGCGCAACAGACGGCTGGTAGATAGCTCCGAGGTCTGTATCGCATATTGCGCTCACAGTGGAGGCGGCTCCGCGTACACTATGGCGTATGCACTTAAAAACAACAAAGAGGTCATCAATATATTTGACCGTATAAAATAACAAAGAGTATCGAAACAAACGCAAACCTCTAAAAGATATTTTATAAATAGAAAAAATCTTACATACCTACAGAAAAAGGACGGAGAATATAAAACATTCTCCGTCCTTTTCCTTGGTCTTTGAAAACCCAAAAAGTACTTATGGAAACAACTTGTCATAAGTGCATTTTGCTTTTATTTTATTCTTACGGACACCTCGCCGCTACGTATCACTACAGGCTGATTTTCGCCAAGCGGCATAACCAAAAGCCCGCCTTCGTCATCAACGCCCTTTACCGTGCCGCTCATTACGGTCTCTCCGTCCTTTATCACGTTGACCGCTTTATCCATAAGCATAAATCGGTCGCGATACTCTCGCATATAAGTCCTATCCGCACAATTCTCCGCGTGCTCAAGCAGAGCGTCCGTAATATCGGCAATCACCTGACATCTCGCCATCTCGTCAAGCTCACCTACAGTAGAGGCGATAGAGACAAGCTCCTCGGGAAAATCTTCTTGCCCTGTATTTATTCCGACTCCAACGATGACCGCGTATCTCTCACCCACGCGTACTGTCTCGGCAAGGATTCCGGCCACCTTGCCGCGCCGGTTGTATATATCGTTCACCCATTTGATTCTCATTTTGCCGCCGATCTGCCGCTCTATCGCGCGCGCCACGCATACAGCCGCCGCTGTGGTAACCGACACCGCGTCCTTAAGCTCCCCGCCCGTGAAATACAAAAGCGACATATATATCCCGCACCCTGAGCGGCTGAGAAAGTTACGCCCAAGCCGACCTCTGCCCGCACTCTGCTCCTTTGCCACCAACAGCGTGGGAGTGCTTAAAGCACCACTCTGTGCCTGACGTTTGGCCTCGGCGTTCGTGGAGTCTATGGTCTCGTATACTATCACTTGGACGTCCTGATCTTCAAGACGCTCCTCTATTTTCTCTTTCATTTTGTTTTTGCGCTCCATACATGTATTTTTCACAACAATTATATCATTTTTCTCTTTGCATGTCAACAAAGGAAGAATAGCCTTAAAAAGTTTTCAAAATAGACTTGATTTCGCGGCGGTTATGAGATATCATATAGTATGTAGTCGGAAAGTCGACAAGAAAGGATTCACAAAATGAGCATTTTCAAAACATTCAACATAATCGCCGCATTTCTCTGTCTTGCGCTTTGTCTGTCGGTATTTGCTGCCTGCAAATCTCCCGAGCAAAGCACAGAAACGGGAAGCGAGAGCAAGAATCAAACAGAAGCAGAGACCACCGTGGATCTCACACAGTTTGATTATTTTGCCGCAGACATCAGTGACTACGCAACCGTAGACCCCTCTTTATATCATAACACCTCGGCAACGATAAGCTCTGACTATATAATCGACGATGAAGATATTGACGCGTACATCGATTCCCAGCGTTTTGCGAAAAAGACCGTCAAAAACGACGGAGCTCAATGCACTGACCAGCCCATAAAGCTCGGTGACTCCGCGTTCATCTATTACACGGGATATCTTGACGGTGTGGAATTTGAAGGCGGCTCCAACGCCGATGATGAAAAACCGCACGAGCTTTCTATAGGCTCTGGAAACTTTGTCCCCGGCTTTGAGGACGGTCTTATAGGTATAATTCCCTCTGACACTTCAAAGGACTCCCCTGCGGAGATTTCCGTGACATTCCCCGAGTCCTATTACGAGGACCTCGCCGGCAAGTCGGTAATATTCAAGGTCTGGGTAGTATACACAGTACAGTATGAGATACCTGAATACACCGACGAATACATAGCCGACGTGCTTAAGTTCCAAGCAAAGACGGAAAACGTAAAGCAGGAGCACAGAGATTACGTAAAGGCGGCACTCGAGCTTCAGATAGAGGACTCAAGAAATCAGGCAATTATGTACGAGATAGGAAAGACCTTGCTTGAAAAAGTGAACATCATAGCATATCCCGAGGACGCGGTCGATTACTATTACGAGGCACTCATAGACCAGTACGAATATTACAAGCAATATTACGAATATTTCGGAATGACCTTCGACTCCCTTGACGAGTTTGTAATATCATATCTCGGTCTTGAGGAAGGTGCGGACTGGCAGGCGAAAACTCTTGAGATGGCTCGCGAGAGTGTCAAGGAAAGGCTTGTTTACTATGCTATTGCCGAGCAGGAGAACATCAATATAACCGAGCAGGATTATCAAGACACAATTCAGTATTTCATTGATTACTACAAGGAAAACACAAATCAGACCTATACCGCGGACGAGATAGTCGAGGGACTTGGCGAGATAACCATCAAGGAGAATGCGCTCTTTGACAAAGTGACACAGTATATCGTCGATAATTGCACCGTATCCTACGCGGACTGATATAAACACAAAACGGTCGGATATCCGACCGTTTTGTGTTTTAACATAATACTGTCCTGAGGAATAATATAATATAAATATTCAAGCTTTGTATTGAAATATATGGAAAAGTGTGCTATAATCTACTTGATTGATAAATGCACTTGCCGTATAGATTATTTTTGAAAGGTGTCAGAATTATGAGCTCATACCGTCAGATATCACCCGAAGAATTGACTCGCTCCCCCTTTTCTCTCATCGGAAAGGATTGGATACTCATAACCGCGAGCGACGCGAGTAAGGAAAGCGGAGTAAACGCTATGACTGCAAGCTGGGGAGGTCTCGGGATACTTTGGAACAAGCCAGTAGCTACAATATACGTCCGTCCGCAAAGACACACCTTCACACTTGTCAACGAGTGTGAAAGGCTCTCGCTCTGCTTTATGCCTGATAGCAAGCGTGACGTGCTCAAGCTCTGCGGCGTAAAATCGGGCAAGGATACGGATAAACTCAAGCAGCTCGGTCTGTCGGTCACCTGCGAATTCGGCGCTCCTGCGATATGCGAATCCGAGATGATCCTGATATGCAAAAAGGCCTACTCTGACGATATAAAAGAAGCTAATTTCAATGATACAGACCACCTGAAGCATTATGAAAACAAGGATTTTCACCGCTTCTATATACTCGAAATAGAAAAAATACTCGTCAAGGAATAGTTGAAAAGGACTTTTGTCCTATCTTACGGAGAAAAAACAATGGATACAAAGCAAAAAGTTTTCGAAATATGTTCCGCCGCGAAAAAAGCGTCCTATGAATACGCCGCGCGGAGCACCAAGGAGAAAAACCATATTCTTTCAAGCATAGCAAACGCGCTCAAGGAAAACAGTAAGGAAATACTTGAGGCAAATGCGCGCGATATCGCTCTTGCGGACGCTAACGGTGTTCCCGCTCATATGCTTGACAGACTTGCCCTCAACGGGGGCAGAATAGACGGAATCTGCGACGCGTTGCGCTCACTCGTCTCGCTCAGAGACCCCGTGGGATGCGGCGAGGTGTTCTCAACCCCGGGCGGACTCTGGATAGAGTGTCAGAGAGCACCTCTCGGAGTGGTAGCCATAATATACGAGGCTCGTCCCAACGTCACTGTAGACGCCGCTGCACTCTGCCTCAAGACAGGCAACGCCGTCGTGCTCCGCGGAGGACGAGAGGCGGCCAATACTAATCTGGTGCTGATCAACGTGATGAAGAAATGCATCAGCGAGTGCGGTCAGAATCCCGACATCCTTGGCTTTATCGAGCCCGGAGAGGGACACGAGAGCGCAAATGCGCTTATGAGCGCCAGAGGTCTTGTCGACGTGCTTATTCCAAGAGGAAGTAAGCGTCTGATAGACGCGGTGGTCAACAACGCGTCGGTTCCCGTTATCGAGACGGGTGCGGGCAACTGCCACCTATACGTAGACGCGTCTGCCAATATAGATATGGCGCTTAATATTGCCGTAAACGCGAAATGCTCCCGTCCCGCAGTCTGCAACGCAATAGAAACTCTGCTTGTCCATAAGGACGTGGCAAAGGATTTTCTTCCTAAATTCGCAGAAGCTACTGCGGGATATTCCCTTGAGCTGCGCGGCTGCGAGCAGACGCTCAGGATAGTTCCCGAGGCAAAGAAAGCAAGCGAGAGCGATTTTGAAACCGAATTTGACGACTATATCCTTGCCGTCAAGCTTGTAAGCTCGGTCGAAGAGGCGGTCGCTCACATAAACAAGTATAACACGGGACACAGCGAGGCAATCGTTACAAACGACGAACAGAACGCCGAGTATTTCAGAAAATACGTCGACGCCGCCGCCGTGTACGTCAACGCGTCCACAAGATTTACTGACGGGGGCGAGTTCGGCTTTGGCGCGGAAATAGGCATATCCACTCAAAAGCTGCACGCGAGAGGTCCTATGGGACTTACGGCGCTCACAACACAAAAATATCTTATCCGCGGCAACGGACAGGTAAGATAAGACAAAAACAGATTAGCGTGAAAGCTTTTTCTCTTAATTGCGAAAAAACTTTTTTGCGTGCGAATTTTGCCTGCGGCAAAATTTATCAACAATATTTATGCCGCCAAGGGCGGCAGAATGGAGATTAAAAATGAAGCTTTTAATAGCATCGGATATACACGGAGACGCGGTTTGCTGTAAGGCTATGCTTGACGCGGCAGAGCGAGAGGGCGCAGACAAGATACTTTTGCTTGGCGACCTGCTCTATCACGGACCGAGGAACAATCTCCCCGAGGGATATGCTCCAAAGGAAGTCATAGATATGCTCAACGCCGTAGCGTACAAACTCCTCTGTGTACGAGGAAATTGCGACACCGAGGTGGATCAGATGGTCTTGTCCTTCCCCATCTTGTCCGACACCGCATACTTTTACGACGGACAAGCCAATATCAATCTGTTTATGTCACACGGACATAAATATTCTCCCGACAATCTCCCGGCGCTCCCAGAAAACACAGTCTTTCTGTCGGGACACACTCACGTTCTGAGGGCGGAGCGCAACTCTGACTACATTTTGTGCTTAAATCCCGGCTCTGTAAGTCTGCCTAAGGAAAACAATCCCAAAACCTACGCTATCTACGAAAACGGCAATTTTGAAATAAAGGACTTTGACGGTCATTCGTTAATATCGGTTAAAGCTTAATAAAATAACTGCCGTGAACGATTTTTGAAAGGCTTTATCACAAAATCGGCTCAAAAGCCGTTGTTGTAACAGAAAATTTACATTTTTTTGCCCTTCACCCCTTGAAAAAAAACTCACAATGTTATATAATAAATTGTAAATTTATGCACTGCTCAAAAGCTGTGTTTTGATGGCTTTTAAGCTGAAAAATGTGTTCATTTGGAGGTATTCTAATTATGGTAGTAGCCGGCGATTTTAAAAACGGTATTACATTTGAAATGGATGGTAACGTTTATCAGGTTATCGAGTTCCAGCACGTAAAACCCGGAAAGGGTGCGGCATTCGTTCGCACAAAGCTCAAGAACGTTATTTCCGGCGCGGTGGTTGAAAAGACATTCAGCCCCACGGATAAATATGAGAATGCTTATATCGAAAGAAAAGATATGCAGTATTCCTACAATGACGGCGATCTTTATTACTTTATGGATATGGAAACGTTCGATATGCTTCCTCTCAACAGAGACAAGCTCGGAGACGCTTTCAAGTTCGTAAAGGAAGAAATGATGTGCAAGATCATCTCCTACAAGGGCAACGTATTCGGAGTTGAGCCTCCCACATTCGTTGAGCTTGAAGTTACAGAAACAGACCCCGGATTTGCAGGCAACACCGCAACTAACACTCTTAAGCCCGCAACTCTTGAGACAGGCGCGACCATCAAAGTTCCGCTCTTTATCAACGTTGGAGACGTTCTGAAGATAGACACACGTACAGGTGAGTACCTGTCCCGCGCTTAATTTGCGCAATATATAAAACGGGAGGCCTATGCATTTTTGTATCAGCTCCCGTTTTATCCTTTAAAAACAAAAAGAAAAGAGGATGAAAAAATGACACTTACCGAAAGAACTGCTTATATTAAGGGACTTTGCGAAGGAATGGGCTTTGACAAAAAAGACACTCCCGAAGCAAAGATAATAAACGCGCTTCTCGAGCTTTGCGAGGAAATGGCTCTTGAGATAGAAGACATTGAATACGATATCGGTGAGCTCGCTGACTACTGTGAGGAGCTTGATCAGGACCTTGGAGACGTCGAGGAGGTTCTTCTCGATATGGACGAGGACGACGAGGATTGGGATGACGAGGACTGGGACGACGAGTGCGAGGGTGATTGTGACGCGTGTGATATTTGCGGCGAATGCGAGTATTGCGACGACGATGAGTACTTTGAAATAGTTTGCCCCTCTTGTGGCGAAACAGTATGCTTCGACGAGTCGGTAAATGCAGAGGAGCTTCTTTGCCCTGCTTGTGGAAACGCTCTCGGCACAATAGTCGATGACGACGAGGAATAATTGTCCGTCAAGCTATAGCCGAAAAGAATTTAACTCACACGGTTTTGTGTGGCAAATATCCGCACCTGCCACAGATAAAATTCTCGCAACATTTTATGTTGCGAGAATTTTATCTTTGCATTTGCACAATATTTGCTCACTCAAAACTGCGTAGCACCCTTCGGCGTTGCAAATTTTGATGAATTTTGTCGAAACGAGTCGAAGCAAGATACGATCTTGCAAGGCGAATTTCGGCATAAGGCGCGAAAATTGCTCGCCGCGGGGCGTATGAGTTCAACTCTTTTCGGCTATAAGCTTATATATTGAAACACAACTAAACACATTAACAAAACCACCGTAGTCTTATTAAAAGGCTACGGTGGTTTTTACATTGCTTGAGAATCACAAAAAACTACCACCCGAAAAGCTTTCGAGTGGTAGTAAAGATCATTTAAATAACAGATCATTTAACTTTCTTTCTGAGCACGAAGAAATACACTGCTACGCCTGCACCTATAACTGCAACTGCCACGATGAGTATCCAGAGCCAAGCCAAAGACTTAGCGGGGATAACATCGGGAGCGTCTGTAATGGTGCCACAAACTGTACACTTCTTACCTTCGGTAGCACCTTCCTCAGTGTAGGAAGGCTCAACTGCGGGAATAATTTCCTCGGTGTGACCCCTTGCGGGATTGAGTTCCTTGTTGCATACGGTGCACTTCTGAGCAGAGGTACAAGTTGCCTCGCCGCCGGGTGTATGACCGTTTGCATTTCCGTACTCTTCTTCACAAGCGGTACATGTAGCCTTACCCTCACAAGTTGCCGTGCCACCTGCGCAATCTTCGGTTACGGAAGGGGTCTCGCAATTTGCGTTGGGACAAGTCTTTGTATGAGTGTTGTCACCGTTAGATACCCATGCACCGTAGTTATGTCCGAGTACGTCGCCGTGCTCAGATCCACAAGCTTCACATACTGCCTTGCCCTCGCAAGTAGCAGTGCCGCCTGCACATGCTTCGGTTACAGAAGGAGTTTCACAGTTCTCACGGTCACAAGTCTTGGTGTGAGTGTTGTCACCGTTAGATACCCATGCACCGTAGTTGTGTCCGAGTACGTCACCGTATTCAGAGCCACAAGCTTCACATACTGCCTTGTTTTCACAAGTAGCT
>CAJGCF010000007.1 GCA_904501865.1 uncultured Clostridia bacterium | reverse complement strand
CGCCGCGAGCGGCGGAATGGAGATCAGCGTGAAAGTGGATTCCTTCCCATAGGCAAGCATGCTTTTTCACGCGCGAATTTTGCCGAGGGCAAAATTCATCAACAATATTTGTGTCGCCGCGAGCGGCGGAATGGAGATCATAATGACGGAAGAACTTTACAAAGAAGCGGAAGAAGTCGCGGAGGAATCCGAGACTAAAAAGGTCGAGGACCTTATTGAAAAAAGCAAAAAGAGCGGCTTGTCCGAGGAGGATTTTGACCAGGCTCTTGAGGAAATGAACTATGATATGGACGAGCTTGACAAGCTCTGTGAGGTGCTTGAGGACAACGGAGTTTCTCTCCCCGGTAGCCTCTCAAACGCCGAGCTCGAGGAGATTCAGGAGGAAGTTTCCAGATTTGAAAACAGTGCGAATATGGAGAAGATACTCGAGCAGGAGGGCGTTGCTATTGACGACCCCGTGCGTCAGTACCTCAAGGAGATAGGACGTATTCCGTTGCTTGATTCAGAGGGAGAGAAGGCTCTTGCCGAGAGAATGATGAACGGTGACGAGAATGCAAAGACTGTTTTGGTTGAGTCAAACCTTCGTCTCGTTGTAAGCATTGCAAAGAAATATCTTGGACGAGGAATGTATTTCCTGGACCTTATCCAAGAGGGAAATCTCGGACTTATGAAAGCGGTCGAAAAGTTCGATTACACCAAGGGATATAAATTCTCCACATACGCTACGTGGTGGATAAGACAGGCTATCACGCGTGCTATTGCGGATCAGGCGAGAACTATCCGTATCCCCGTTCATATGGTCGAGACTATACACAAGGTTACAAAATACTCCCGTCAAATGCTCCAGGAGCTTGGACGCGAGCCTACTGCCGAGGAGATCGGCGATAAGATAGGTATGAGTGCGGACAAGGTAAGAGAGATACTTAAGATATCGCAAGACCCGGTGTCTCTTGAAACCCCCATAGGAGAAGAGGAGGACAGTCACCTTGGCGACTTTATTCCCGACGATGATACTCCCGCTCCTGCTGACGCGGCAGCTTCGACTATTTTGCGCGAGGTCATTGAGAGAGAGCTCCACACCCTGACTCCCAGAGAGGAGCACGTTATAAAGCTTCGTTTTGGACTTTATGACGGCAGAACCAGAACTCTCGAGGAGGTTGGCAAGGAGTTCGACATTACCCGTGAGAGAATCCGCCAGATAGAGGCAAAGGCGCTCCGTAAGCTTCGTCACCCAAGCCGTGCAAGACATTTGCGTGGATTCCTTGATTGATAAATTGTAAATATTTATCGCATTAAATTTGAAAAACATTTTGCGGAACAACAAAGCCGAAGAAAAATATGTGCTTGGTGCACAAAAAAATGGTTTTGAGATTGTTCAAAGTGACCAACGTCGGTGATGTAATTCAAAAACACTTATCGCACGGTCACTTTTAGGTGCGTTTATTGATAAATATTTACTTGACAAAACTTAAGTTTTGTTGTAAAATATATATTAGCATTTATTCTGGTTTTCAGGTCTTAAATGGTGACCCGATATACAGTTTGGAGGTTAGCGTGAAAGCGGATCCCTTCTTATAGAAAAGTATGCTTTTTTACGCACGAATTTTGCCAAAAGGCAAAATTAATCAACAGTATTATGCCGCCACGGGCGGCGGAATGGAGATTAACTATGAAGAAACGATTGCTTTGTCTGCTTTTGGGGATGTTAATGCTTATGTCGGTACTTCTCGCTGGCTGCTCTAACGCAGATGAGGAGGGGGCTGACGTATCAAAGGATACAGGCGCTCAGACAATAACCATGCGCCTTATCTCCGAGAAGAAGGTCTGCAATACCGATGAGGAGCTTGCAGAGTATCTTGCCGATGTGTGCGGAGGAGACAAAGATAGTCAGGCTTATAAGGATATGCTTGATACCATGGAGGCTTATGAGGCTGTCGAGGCTGCATTCTCAAAGATAACAAAGTCTAAATATAAGACCAACGTAGATCTTCTGTTCTATACAGAGGACGAGTATTACGATATGCTCAAGGTGACCATGGAGGAATACGCGCTTGAGGAAAAGAAGGCGGGTCTTGCTCAGAGAGCGTTGGAGAAATACATAAGCGACTATCTTGCGGTATATCCCGGATATCCTGAAAGTGCTCTGGTAAATGAGTTTTATAAATATTACCCTGAATATGAGGAATACAGAGACTTTTTTTTAAACGAGGATGATGAGGACGCAAACAATGCTTCTGATGACGTTTACCAGAAAAACGATCTTGGAATAAAGGAGCTTGTGTATCCCGAGGCAGCTGCGAACCAGCTCGACATAATATATGTTTCCGGATACGATATGTATCAGGAGTATATTGAAAACGAGTGGATCGCTTCTCTTAACGAATATATCTCCTCTACAGGAAGAAAGCTTGGTTATTATATAACTCCTGCTCTTATGAACGGTGTCAAGGTGGACGGATCTACGTATGCTATCCCCAACAACGTTCAAATGGGCGAGTATACTTATATGCTTGTAGATAAAGAGCTTGCTGACAAGTATAAGTATACCGCGGAAAGCTTTTCCAACCTTATAGACTGCAAATATTTTATTGAGGACATTGTAAGTTCCGAGCCTGAGGTTCTTCCGATAGATTCCACATTCCAGGAGTGCATGGATCTGTTCGTATGGTATTGGAATGTTGAAAATCAGGCAGTTGATGGTGTTACCAATTACGTTGTCAATACAGATAACAGCTTCTCGCTTCTTGGAACTGTTTACGACGACATATCCAAGATTGGCAGGGGACAGATGATTCTTGAATTTGATAATCTCTTCACCAATGAAAGCTACAGAGAGATATATCTCTGTCTTAAAAAGTATGAGTTTGATAATTGCTATGTGACCGAGAACGACGGTAGAGAGCACGCGGCGATTTCCTTTGTAAAGGGTACTTACGATATCAAGAAGATCGCTGGGGATAACGACGGCGTTTACGTCGATGAGAACGGCAAGGAATACTACGCTTACGTTGCAAAGTATCCTATTGCGGACGAGGAATCTCTTTACGGCAATATGTTCGCGATCTCTGCAAACTCCAAGAGTATACAGAGCGGTATGGAGGTGCTCACCCTTCTCAATACAGACCCTGAGATACGTAATATTCTTCAGTACGGAATCGAGGGTGTGAACTACGGTATCGACGAAGATACGGGCATACTTTACAGAATCAATGACGACTATATGATGGATATCAGAAAGACAGGAAACTGCTTTATCGCACATCCTGAGGAGGGATATCCCGCAGACTATTGGGAAATTGTAAAGATACAGAGTAACGAGACCTTGGTAAATCCCTTGTTGGACTTTGACTTTGACGTCCAGCTCGCTGAATACGGTTCAAGACTTGATGACGGTGAGATAAACGATCTGTACGTCTACTCACAGCAAAAGCTTGCTGAGCTTGAGGCTTGTATGGATTACGAGGAGCTTGAAAGCTTGGTTGAAAACCTTGGCGTTTCTATGAATCAGGATATAATAGAGTTCACGACTATCAACGCCAACGGCAACGAGATCAAGGCATCGTTGCGTGTAGATAAACTCATCAACCATGCTTACGACGTATCCACGGGACTTGATGGAGAGGCTGACGAGAACGGAGAATCTCCTTATACTGTATACTATAACTGGCTTAAAGCCTACGGATTCATTCCCGCGGAATGATAGAAAATCTAAAAGCCTCTGTCGAATATCGGCAGAGGCTCAATTTATCAAAGGAGACTTTTGAGTGGATAATTTAAAATATACCCACTTGATCTGGGATTTTAACGGAACTATATTTGATGACGTGGAGGCGGGAATTAAAAGCGTCAATAAGATGCTGCGTGAGCGAGACATCAAGGTAATCCCCAGCATTGAGACGTACAGAGATATATTTGATTTTCCCATCGAGGACTATTATAGGGGTTTGGGCTTTGATTTTGACAAGGAGCCCTATGAGGTACTGGCTCCTATATGGGTGGATCTCTACAACCAAAACGCCGAGGAGGCGGGCTTGTGCCGTGGTGTGCTTGAGACTATGCAGGAAGCGGACAAAATGGGTATCTGCCAGATAGTTTTGTCCGCGTGTGAGATAAATATGCTGGAGGGATATCTTGAGAAGCTTGGTGTGCGTAAATATCTTTCAAGCGTTATGGGGCTTGATAATATACACGCTCGCAGTAAGCTCGAGCTTGCACGTGTGTGGCATGAGAAAAATCCGCAGGCAAGGGCACTTATGATAGGGGATACCACTCACGATTATGATACCGCGCAAACGCTGGGAGCGGATTGTGTTCTGTATGCGGGAGGGCATCAATCGCACGCAAAGCTTGAGGCTTGCGCCTGTCCCGTGGTCGACAGTATATCGGATGTGCTGAAATATCTGTAAATCAAAAAGAGGACTGGATCAGTCCTCTTTTTGCGCGTATTCGGAGATGTCAATGGCGGCGAGCTTGGAGTTATCAAACTTTCCCTTGGCTCTCTCAAAATATTGAATATTGTTGCGGAGCATAAATACGAACTGATTGTTGGGAGTTCTGCCCTCTGCCTCTGATACGTATATAAGCTTACGCATAAGCTCGTCGGAGAGCCTGACCTTGATCTCGTACTGATTTTTCATTGTTTTTCACCTTTCGTTCAGCTTTTTATATTTCCTGCTCTGAAAGCGGCAGCGTTGGCTTGCCTCAAAGCTCTGATAGCGTTGTCGGGCGCTTCAAAATATATGACACACCTATCTTTTCCGTCATCAAAGACGGCATAGAACATTTTTTGCGCAGACATGGATGAGACACAGACGTAGTTTCTTTGCAGAGACATCTGGCATAAAGCTTCATACGCCGTGTCATCGTATTCTCCTACGTGTAAAAATGAGTTGATGGGGACCGATACCAGCCGCTTTGTTATTGCCCGTCCGTATATCACTGAGACAGTCATCTCACCGCCGCTTATTATAAGCTCGTATTCAAGGCACAAAAACTTCCACGTGACGAACACCGTGAGCGCGACAAATGCCGCCGCCACAAGAAAAAAAGGGATATAAAGCAGGGGTGGAGACAGGGCGAGTATAAGTAGAGCAAGGATAAGGGCAAGAAATACATACCCTATGATAGCAAATGCCTTTTTGAGCAAGGTTTTGCCTTGATTTTTAGGCTTTATGATATATTCAATGATACGGTTATCCATTTTTAAACCTTTTTGTTGAAATTTGATCCCAAGAGAAGCCAGATCACTCTGGCACGGGCGTCTGCTTGTATTATAACACACGTGACTGATTTTTGCAATAAAAATCAAAAAAATGTTGAAAAATACGGATAAAACCTCTTGATATTTGGGGTGATATGTAGTATAATAGAATAAAGAATTTGTATTAGGAGAATGAGAATGAAAGCAGTTATAACGGTTACGGGAAAGGACTCTGTCGGCATTATCGCAAAAGTATCCGCGGAGTGTGCTAAATACGATGCTAATATAGTTGATATATCTCAGAGCGTTCTGTCGGAATATTTTGCTATGATAATGCTTGCGGATATAGATAGTCTTAAGCTTCCGTTCTCGGATTTCGTAGATGCTATGGCAGACGTTGGTAAGGAGAGGGGACTTTCCATAAACGTTATGCACGAGGATATATTCAATACTATGCACCATATCTGAGGACACACGATGGTTAACACAAAGGATATACTTGAAACTATAAATATGATCCACGAGGAGAACCTCGACATCCGAACCATTACTATGGGGATATCGCTTTACGATTGCGCCAGCGAGGATGAGGATCGACTCTGTCAGAAAATATATGACAAAATTACGGGCAGCGCTGAAAATTTGGTGTCTGTGGGTCAGGATATTGAGAAGAAATACGGTATCCCGATAGTCAACAAGCGCGTTTCTGTAACCCCTGTGTCGCTCGTGGGCGGAACACTTTCACCTGAGGGCTACATCAAGGTCGCAAAAACACTTGACAGAGCGGCAAAGACACTTGGAATTAACTTCATAGGCGGCTTTTCTGCTTTGGTACAGAAAGGAATGACGAAAGGCGCGGGAAATATGATATCCGTGATACCCGAATCTCTTGCCGAGACTGATTTTGTATGCTCGTCAGTGAACGTGGCTTCGACTAAGGCGGGCATCAATATGGACGCTATCAAGCTTATGGGAAGCACGATAAAGCGTGCGGCGTATCTCACAAAGGACAAGGATTCTATCGGTTGCGCAAAGCTCGTTGTGTTCGCAAACGTGCCTGAGGATAATCCCTTTATGGCGGGTGCGTTCCACGGTATAGGTGAGCCTGAAAACGTTATAAACGTTGGAGTTTCGGGTCCCGGAGTCGTAAGCTCGGCTATACAGAGAGCAGGCGAATGCAACCTTTCAGATCTTGCCGACGTCATAAAGAAAACGGCGTTTAAGATAACAAGAGTAGGTCAGCTCGTTGCAAGCGAGGCGGCAAAAGCACTCAATACACCCTTTGGAATAGTTGATTTGTCGCTTGCACCTACGCCCGCTATTGGAGACTCGGTGGCTCACATATTGGAGAATATGGGACTTGAGTCCTGTGGTGCGCACGGAACGACCGCTACGCTTGCTATGCTCAATGACGCGGTCAAAAAGGGCGGAGTTATGGCATCGAGTCACGTTGGAGGCCTTTCGGGTGCGTTTATCCCTGTTTCCGAGGATGCGGGAATGATAGATGCCGTTGAGAGGGGAGCGCTCACGCTTGAAAAGCTTGAGGCTATGACGGCGGTCTGCTCGGTCGGACTTGATATGATAGCCATTCCCGGTGACGTTGACGAGGCTATTATCTGCGGTATTATCGCGGATGAGATATCAATTGGAGTTGTAAATACAAAGACTACCGCGGTGAGAGTTATACCTGCGTATGGCAAGGCGGTAGGCGACAGCATAGATTTTGGTGGACTTCTCGGCAGAGCTCCCGTTATGGACGTAAAGAGATATTCCCCCGCAAAGTTTATAAACAGAGGCGGAAGAATCCCCGCCCCCATACATAGTCTTAAAAACTGATAAAAATTATTTTATTATATAGGAGGAACAAAAAATGAAGATCTGTACAGTTTACACAACAGTATCCGACAAAATCAAGGGCGTTATTTTCGCAAAGAGAATTGCTGAAGAGGAGGCAAAAGCGGCACAGCACAAGAAAATAGTAATTATTTGCGTGTGCGCGGCTATCGCGGTAGTTGCCGCGGCTGCAGCAGTTGCTATCTATCTCCTTTCCAAGAAGGAATGTGTAAGAGAGAAGGTAAACGTTATCGTTACCAACATCAAGAGCAAGCTCCCCGGTAAAAAATGTGCTTGCGAATGTGCGGAAGACGAGGCTTGCGAGTGCGTCGAAGAAGCAGAGGCAGTTGAAGAATAATTGACATAAATGGCAGGCGCCTTGGCGCCTGCTTTTTCTTGCTTGAATACTATTGACGAAATGTGTTTGTCGGAGTATAATAAGATAGAGAAACTTTTGTGCACGGTGGGTAGAGCTTAAGATGAATTTAAATAAGATACCGAGAAGAAACAAGGACCTTAAAACATATGCTTTTTTTGCGAATTTTAAGAGAATCGTGTTGTATTTATTATATATTGCATTTTGGGCGGTCGGATATCTGGTATATCTTGAGCGTCCGCTCAGCAAGCCGTTTGGCTTGTGGCCGATGTTGATTTTTATGACCGCGGTGCTTGTAAGCGGATTCGTTATATTCAAGGTGAACAAATTTTTGTTTGATACAAGCATTCGCGGCAGGATAGATTCATTTAAAATAACTCGTAATTACGACAGGGGAATGAACCGTCAGGGCAAGACCTCGCTTGACCAGCACACCTACATAAATCTTTACGTGTCGAGTGGCAGGGTAATTAAGAGAAAGATAAAATTACAGCTTTTTGATGACGGCTACGACCTTTATTACAGAGAGGGAGACAGTATAATAGCCTTTCGCGGACTCAATTATCCTCTTTGCGTCGAGGCGGAGGAGAGAGGTGAGCGCATCTGTGCGGTGTGCGGTGTGAGGAGATACAATCGAGTTCAGGACGGTCGTCTCATCAATCCCTCGGACACCTGCGAGTGCTGTGGACATAGCTTTATTAATATTGAGGATATTAAGTAAAAGCATTGTAATTTATGTCTAAATGATTTTTCGGAGAAGCTGACAGATGGAAAAAACGGTAAGATTATTTGATATAAGCTCAAAGACTAGGGAGTTTGAGGCTCTGGTTCTTGATTGTGAGGAACAGGGCGACGGCAAGTTTTCCGTGGTGCTCGACAGAACGGCATTTTTCCCAAACGAGGGCGGTCAGGCCTGTGATACGGGGAGTATCGGCGGCTGCCGAGTGCTTTCGGTAGACGAGCGCAATGGGGTTATTTATCATACTCTGGATCGTGCGCTCAATGAGGGCGGGATTGTTGCTGGAGAGATAGATTTTGCCGTCCGTATGAGAAAGATGCAAAATCACACCGCAGAGCATATAGTCTCGGGCATAATTCACAGACTTTACGGATACGACAACGTGGGCTTCCACCTGGGTGACGGATATATGACCGCGGACTTTGACGGTGAGCTGACGGAAGAGGATATTCGCAAGGTCGAGCTGCTTGCGAACGAGGCGGTATTTGACTGCCGTTCGGTGAGGACATATTATCCCGACGCGGACGAGCTTGGGGCGCTTGAGTACCGAAGCAAGCAGGGAATAGAGGGCGAGGTACGTATAGTTGAGATAGACGGCGTAGATATGTGCGCGTGCTGTGCGCCTCACGTTGAAAACACGGGAGAGGTCGGAATTATTAAGATACTCGACTATATCAGATACAAGGGCGGAATGAGGCTCAACATTCTGGCGGGCTATGACGCGCTTGAGGACTATAAAAGCCGCTATGAGCAGATACGCCGAGTATCTATGGCAATATCGGCGAAGCAGAGTGAGATTGCCGAGGGAGTTGAGCGGTTGCTTGAGGAGAGCGGTAAACTCAAGGGGAGAATATCCGAGCTTAAACGTGATATTATGCAGTATAAGCTGGATATGCTTGAGCCCACCGAAAATTCTATATGTCTGTTTGATGATGGCGACGATATGCTTTCTATCAGAAATTTTGTCAACGAGGCGGTCAAAAGGACAAATCGCGTGTGCGCCGTTTTTGTGGGTGACGAAGTCTCGGGCTACAAATATATAATGGCGAGTGAGACGGTAGACCTCAAGGCAGTACTTGGCGAGATAAATCAAAGGCTATCGGGGAAGGGTGGCGGCTCTCCAAAAATGATACAGGGTAGCTGTGACGCCAAGAAAAAAGACATAGAAGAACTTTTCAGCGATATATTGAAATAACAAAAAGAGGAAATCCTGTGGATCTCCTCTTTTTTATCAGTAATTATTGCGTATTTTTTTGCGCACCGCGAAGAATACACCAAAGCCCGCGAGTGTGGCTATGATAGCTCCGCAAAGGATATATATGGTGGGGCTTACGTCTATGTCGGACTTCAACTCCTCCCACAGATTGTTTATAAGTGCAAGCTTGTCGGACGTCAGATTTATGTATGCCGTAGCATTTACGTCGTCGGTGTCATACATTTTTTCATACCCGTCGTCCTTTATCTCGCCCATATACTCAATATATCCCTCATCTTCTCTGACGAGCTTATTGGGGGAGGCATAATAGGTATATTCTGCGTTCGCGATAGCGGGAGCACCATATTCTTTGTCAACGCTGAGCATAAAGTTGATGTATCTTTCCGCTACGAGCTTATTCTGGCTTGTCTTGGGGATACACATAGCATCTACGTAGAGATTTGTGCCCTCGCGGGGATAGAAGAACTCAAGGTCCTCGTTTTCCTCGTACATGGCGAGATAATCACCCGCGTAATAGGATGCGATGGCGGCGGAGCCGTTCTCCATCTTGTTGAATATCTCATCCATTACGTAACCCTGGACGATGTCCTTTTGCTCTCTGAGCTTTTCGAGCGCGCGTCTCCACTCGCTTTCATCATGAGTGTTTACGTCAATGCCAAGATAGTACTGAGCCGTTCCGAGCGCGTCTCGGGAGTTATTGAACTGGAGAATGTTGCCTGTGTAATCCTCGTCCCACATCAAAGACCAGCTTCCAATATCCTCGTCGTCGGGGTCTACCATTGAAGTGTTGTATATTATTCCTATCATTCCGTAGAAATAGGGAACAGAATACATGCTGCCCTCATCGTAATAGTCGTATTCTGCGTCCTTGCCGTAGAATTCGGGGGCTATATTGACTATGTTCGGTATGTTGCTGTAATCGAGAGGTGCGAGCTTGTCTTCCTTTATAAGACGCTCTATCATATAATCCGAGGGGATGATGACGTCGTAGTTGACAGCACCGCCCGAGAGCTTGGCGTACATATCCTCGTTGCTTGAATAGGTAGAGTATGTTACCTCAACTCTCTCGCCGTAGGTATCGAAATACCAACGCTCAAACTCCTCGTTGACGTCCACGGTTCCTTCGCTTCCATCCGAGATGTATTCACCCCAGTTGTAGACGTAAAGTGTCGTAACGTTTGAGTCACCCTCGCTTGAGCAAGATACAAGCGTAAGCAGGGAGGGGAGCATTATTATAAGAACAACTGTCAAGGCGAGGACTTTTTTAATCATACTTTTCATTTAAGCCACCCCCTTGTTTCTCTTTTTGCGGGATTTATTGCTTACAGAGCCTGTAAAGTTGACCGCAAGAAGAATTATAAGGATTATAGCAACTATCAGCGCGCAGAGCGCGTACATGCTGAATTTTACGTTGTGGACCGTCTGGTTGTAGACGTAAAGGGGAAGAGTCTGGAAATTGGGGGAGCTTACGAAATGGCTTATGACAAAATCGTCGAGAGACATAGTAAATCCAAGCATAAGTCCTGAAATTATCCCCGGAACTATCTCGGGAAGCTCTACCGAGAAAAAGGCTCTTGCGGGGGTACAACCAAGGTCCTGGGCAGCCTCGGAGAGAGACTTGTCCAGCTGATTAAATCTCGGGGTTACCGAAAGAAGCACGTAGGGCAGGTTAAAGGTGGTATGAGCTATAAGCATAGTGCCAAAGCCCATAAAGTTATTGGCCTTTATTATTCCCGCCACCGCCACGAACAAGAGCATCATTGAGACACCTGTTACGATATCGGGGTTCATCATAGGAATGTTTGTGACGGATTTTATTGCTCCCTTCACGAATTTTCCTCGCATATGATGAAGACCGAGAGCCGCAAACGTAGCTATTACGGTAGCTGCGAGTGATGAGCATACCGCCAATATAAGCGAATTTTTAAGAGACGTGAGCGCTTCCTCGTCAGCAAACAGCTCTTTATACCATACAAATGAGAATCCCGAGAATTCACTGAGGCTTCCCGATTCGTTGAATGAAAAGATTATCAGCACCAATATGGGCGCGTAGAGAAGCGCGAAGATGAGGAATATATAACCGGTCGACAAAAATTTCTTCATATGATTATACCTCCGTCATCGTCTGAAAATCTATTCATTATAGCGACGGAAACTATTATAAGTATCATCATGATGAGGGATATTGCCGCACCGATATTATACGTGCTTGTATTCTGGAAAAGACGCTCTATTGTGTCGCCTATGAGGTCTATCTTACCCGCACCCAGCTTCTGCGAGATGTAGAAGGTGCTTATAGAGGGCACGAATACCATGGTGATTCCCGATATAACGCCCGACACAGACAAGGGCATTATGACTTTTGTCATAGTCTGCAAGCTACTGCAGCCAAGGTCAGCTGCCGCCTCGATATATCTTTTGTCGAGCTTTGACATTACGGTAAATATCGGCAGTACCATATAGGGCAAAAAGTCGTAGACCATTCCAAGAATGACACCGAAATCAGAGCCTACGATATGCCATTTGTCAGCGCCTATGCTCTCAAGGAAGGAGTTGATAAGCCCTCCGTTGTCAAGAAGCGCCATAAGCGCATAGGTCCTGATGAGAAGATTGCACCACATAGGGAGCATAATGAGCACCATAAGTATCTTCTGCATCCTGGGGCTTGACTTTGCCATAAAGTAAGCCAGAGGGTAGCCTATGACCAAGCATACTACCGTCGCGATAAGCGCAAAGGCTATCGAGAGGATAAAGACGTTTGAATATTCCGAAAGAGAGGTTATATTCGCGAATGAAAAGTTACCCTCGGTATCGGTAAACGCAAAGTAGAGAACGAAAAGCATAGGCGCGACGATAAACATTATCATCCAGACTATGTGCGGCATAGCCGCCATTCTCTGAAATACGGATTTTCCTTTCATTCTGCGTCGTCCTCCTCGTCACCCGGCTCTGTCGGGTCGGAGAGCAGATCAAGCTCGTCCGAGAAGGATGAGTAATCTCCAAACATATCGGAGAACTCGGATTTGTTCATTATATGTATTGCGTCGGGTTCTATATAAATTCCTATATGTTCACCCTCGGCAACGAAATCGGTGGTTTGTATCATCCACTTAAAGCCGCCGATATCAACGATTATCTCGTAGTGTACTCCCTTGAAGGTGACCGAGGTAACGGTGCCCTCAAGCATACCCTTCTCGACGGGGACTACGTCCACGTCCTCAGGGCGCACTACAACGTCGACGGGCTGATTTTTGTCAAAGCCCTTGTCCACGCATTCAAACGTGTGACCTGAGAAGCGCACCTTGTAGTCCGCAAGCATAAAGCCGTCGACTATATTGGATTCTCCGATAAAGTCCGCGACGAACGCGTTTTCGGGTTCGTTGTAGATGTCTGTGGGAGAGCCTATCTGTTGTATCTGTCCGTTTGCCATTACCACAACGGTATCGGACATAGAGAGAGCCTCCTCCTGATCGTGAGTGACGTATATAAATGTGATGCCCGTAGTTTGCTGAATTTTCTTAAGCTCGTTCTGCATATCCTTACGGAGCTTGAGGTCGAGCGCACCGAGAGGCTCGTCGAGAAGCAGCACCTCGGGTTGATTTACGAGCGCGCGCGCTATTGCCACTCTTTGCTGCTGACCGCCCGACAGAGTAGACGTACGGCGGCGCTCAAAGCCCTTGAGATTGACAAGAGCCAGCATTTCTTTGACCTTGGCTCTTATTTCCTCCTCAGGCAGTTTTTTAAGACGCAGACCGAAGGCTACGTTTTCAAAAACGTTGAGATGAGGGAACAGTGCGTATTTCTGGAACACGGTATTTACGGGACGCTGATGAGGGGGAACGTTTTTCACGCTCTTGCCGTTAAATTCAACGTCTCCCGTATCGGGCGACTCAAAGCCGCCGATTATACGGAGAGTAGTGGTCTTTCCGCAGCCCGAGGGACCGAGCAGAGTTACGAACTCCTTGTCGTGTATCTGCAAATTAATGTGGTCGAGTACAAGCTCTCCGTCAAAAGCTTTTGACACATCAGTCAGGTTGATGATAACTTCCTTTTTCATTACACATAAAAACTCCTTTTAAAATCTGAGATTAGCGGACTTGCTCACAACGAGAGCGAGCTCGCCGAAATTTTCCATGCGTTTTCCGACAATGTGGCCAAGGTTATCCTTTCTGTATCCATCTTAGAACGACAACTGTCACACGACAGGGCAAAAAAGTCCGAAAGACCAAAAAGCACAGCGAGTGACAGCATACATTGTACCATAAATCCTACAATATTGCAATAGGTTTTGAAAAAATTCCCGAAAAACCCCGATTTTTTCTTAAATAATTGGCTTTTTAAGCCTTGACTGCGTGTTTTTTGAATTATTCTGCCAAAATCTCCCGTTTCCTTTCAAAATCTCTGTAAATCTCGATTTTTTGGTCGAGTTATGCCTCACACAGACCCCGTATTGCCTCGCAGAGCATATCCACCTCTTTATCCGTATTGAAAAGACTAAAGCTTGCTCGCAGAGCGCCGCCCTCGCCCGTGCCAAGAGCCTTGTGCGCAAGGGGTGAGCAGTGATATCCCGTGCGCAGACAAAAGCCCTTTTGGGAGAGGTATCTTCCAACGTCGTCGGGGTCCTTGCCCTCTACGTTGAAAAGCAAAATGCTTCCAACGTGTGCCTCGTCGTATATCCTGACTCTACTCAGGGAAGAGAGATTAGCATACATTCTTCTCCAGAGTGCCTCCTCGTGTCCCGATATAGTTTCTATTCCTAAGCTTTGTATGAACTTGATTCCTGCGCAAAGCCCTGCTATCGCGGGAGTGCATAGAGTACCCCCCTCGTATCTTTCGGGCGATATTTTTCCCATACCTATATCAAGTGAGTTGACGCCGTTACCGCCCTCTATCAAGGTCTCAAGTCTTACTCCCTCGCCAAGAAGCATTATGCCAAGACCTTGCGGCGCGTAGAGCCCCTTGTGCGCGGGCATACAGAGGATATCTATGCCGTCGTTTTGCATATTTATCGGCATGTGTCCCGCGGATTGAGCCGCGTCGACTAAAAATATCAGCCCGTGTCTTTTGCAAAATCTGCCTATGTCGCCGATAGGCAGAGAATATGAGCAGATATTCGATGAATGTACACATATGACCATTTTGGTATCCGCGCGGAGCTTGGATACTATGTTTGATATTACGTCCTTTGACGAGAGCTGTCTGCTACTCGAATACGCCTCGAACACGTCGTAGGTTATCTTTTTCTGACTTGCGAGCTTTGCTACGGGTCGAAGCGTGGAATTGTGCTCCATGTTGCTTATAAGGACGTGACCGCCAGATGCCATTATTCCTTTGATAGCCATATTGAGCGCATACGTGGTGTTTAGAGTGAATACCGCGTTTTCCGGGGATGCTCCGAAAAGCTCGGCGACGGCATCTCTTGCGTCAAAGACTGCCTCTGCCGAACGCATAGCAAGCAGGTGAGAGCCACGTCCCGCGTTACCGCAGTAGCGCTCAAGGCATTCGATAGTGGATGAAAGCACGCTCTGGGGCTTTGGAAACGTGGTCGCGGCGTTGTCAAAATAGACGGTGGGGTTATTCATGATGATACCTTCCTGTGAAAATATTAAAAGGGGAAGGGCTATATCCTGCGGATAAACTGCCTTTTGCGAAGATGAGCCCTTCCCCCGATGATTTATTGTATAGCAGAGCGTATGAGTTCAACTCTTTTCGGCTATAGCCGCAGGACGTATTAGCTCAACTCAATGCCCGCGTTGAGAAGCATAGAGCGCACGTTGCCCGATAGCTCGCAGGGGTATTCCACGCCGTATATGCAGCCGCGAGCCGTGTTCTTTGAGCTCAGCTTGACCGCGTTTGCGCGTATTCCCACCCCGGCAAGTATCTTTTTGGCCTTTAGAGCCGTGGTCATGGAGCCGGTCACTGCGGAGCATACCGCGCCTGCTCGGTATGATGTGTTGTTGTTCATGATCTGTCCCCTTTGAGTTTTTTTGTCTTAACTTTTTCTTTGAGAAAAATATTCTCAATACATTTTATGCGTGCGCGGCGCGTGTTGTGTGACGATATATTTTTACAAAATACTTGATTTTTTTTTATAAGTAATGTATAATATAAATTGGATAAAAATATGGCTGTGCCGTAAGGCAGAGAAAACGGAGGCAGAAAATGAGCTTGGACAGAGTTTCAAAGGAAAATTATTATCTTGATATAGCGCAGACGGTGGCTGAAAGAAGCACCTGCATGCGCCGCCATTTCGGAGCTATCATAGTTAAGGACGACGTTATAGTATCCACGGGATACAATGGGGCTCCCCGTGGCAGAGAAAACTGCACGGATATAAATTACTGTATGAGAGATAAGCTCAATATACCTCGCGGTGAGAGATACGAGCTCTGTCGCTCTATTCACGCCGAGGCTAACGCTATAATCGCCGCGTCTCGCGAGAGAATGCTTGGCGCAACGCTTTATATGGTGTGCGTAAATCCTAAGGACAAGTCTCTCTACGAGGGAACCTCGAGCTGTATGATGTGCAAGCGTCTTATCATAAACGCCGGCATTGAGAAGATAGTTGTCAGAGACACTAAAGACGAATACAGAGTTATTCCCGTATCTGATTGGATAAAGGACGATGATTCTCTTTCGGGAGTTTTCGGTTATTGATAAGGTAGTCGATATGGAAGAAAAGAGAAAAAGAATATATCCCGAAAGACTTGCCGAGAGACATCTTGACGGTGTGGCTCAGTTGGAGCGGCTATGCTTCAGTCAGCCTTGGAGCAGAAATAGCCTTGAGCTTTTGACGCGCGAGGGTATCGGCGTTGGCGTTGCCTGCTCGTGTGACGGACAGATATGCGCTTACGGCGGAATGATGTGCGCGGTCGACGAGGGACAGATAACAAATATCGCCACCCACCCCGATTACAGACGCCGCGGATACGGCAGAGCTGTAGTCGAGGCGCTCATAAAGTATGCAAAAAACAACGGACTTGACTCTATCTCTCTTGAGGTCAGGGAGTCAAATCGCGCGGCAATAGACCTCTACGCGAGCCTCGGCTTCAAGGTAGAGGGAAAAAGAAAAGATTTTTACACCAAGCCCGTAGAATCCGCACTCATAATGATATGGAGAAGGTGACCTCGGGGAAAGTAGGATTTAAGGATTATTTATGTACGTTTTAGGAATGGAGAGCTCGTGTGACGAGACAAGCGCGGCGGTCGTTGAATACAAGGACGGCGTGTTTGAGATAAGGTCAAATATAGTTGCCTCCCAGATAGAGACACACAGACTGTACGGCGGAGTAGTGCCCGAGATAGCCAGCAGGGCTCATATAGAGGCGGTGACCTCTATAACCACGCAGGCGCTGGAAACGGCGGGGATAACTCTCTCAGAGCTTGATTGTATAGCCGCTACCACGCACCCGGGTCTTATAGGCGCTTTGCTCGTAGGAGTGAATTTTGCAAAGTCTCTGGCATACGGAAACAATATTCCGCTTGTGTCGGTCAATCATATCCACGGTCACGTAAGTGCCGCCTATCTTGCCGATAAGGAGCTCAAGCCGCCCTTCTTGGCGCTTGTAGTGTCGGGGGGACATACCTCTATATACGTCTGCGAGTCCTACGGCGTCCTTCGTGAGATAGGAACAACGAGGGACGACGCTGCAGGAGAGGCATTTGATAAGATAGGACGTGTTATAGGCTTGCCGTATCCGGGAGGAGCGGCGCTTGACAAGCTCGCTTACGAGGGAGACTCGAAGGCTGTAAAGCTTCCGTCGCCCGCGCTTCAGCACACTCTTGACTTTTCCTTCAGCGGTATCAAGACCTCTGCGCTCAACTATATAAATTCCTGCTCTCAAAGGGGAGAGGAGATAAACCGCGCAAATCTCGCGGCATCATATACCAAGACCATAGTTGACGGTATTGTTAAGCAGACACGCGCGGCAATCGAGGAGACGGGGCTTGGACAGCTCGTTCTTGCGGGCGGGGTCGCGGCCAACTCCCATCTGCGCCAGGCACTTGCCCGTATGTGTGATGATAAGAAGGTGAGATTTACCGTTCCACCAAGAGAGCTTTGCGGAGATAATGGCGCTATGATAGCCGCCGCGGGAGTATTCGAGTATCTCGACGGAAGGCTTGCGGATACCTCGCTCAATGCCTCGGCAAGCGATGAGATGTGACAAAAAAACACGTGCTGGGAGACGGACATCTTTGATTAGAACTCACAGGATTTTCCACAGGTGTTGAAAACTCGCGGCACGCACCCCATAATTCGACAAAAAATGTATAAATATTACACCTCGATAACCTCCAAATCCCTTGTTTAGCAAGGATTGTTGTGGATAAGTATGTGGAAATTGTGGATAAATCGAACGCTTGGACTATTGTGGAAAACTAAAAAATGTTCAAAAACTGTCAAAAACAGGCAACAAAAAACATCGAAAAACGACCGTTTTTGAGAATATTTACTCGAAATAAATTTGATGGAGATCATAAATGGATAATTACGAGAACGTAGGTAAATATCTTGATAAGCAGGAGATATCCTCTGCGGTCATTCGCCGTCTGCCGAGATATTACAGATATCTTTGCGAGCTTATCGCAAAGGGCAAAACGCGCATCAGCTCAAGAGAGCTTGCAAGAATGATGAACGTCACCGCGTCCCAGATACGTCAGGACCTCAATTGCTTCGGCGGATTCGGTCAGCAGGGATACGGCTATAACGTCAACTATCTCTTTGCCAAGATAAGTGAGATATTGGGTGTCAGCGCGGGCTTTAAGGCTATTATTATAGGTGCGGGCGATCTTGGACGCGCGCTCGTGCATCTGTCTATGTTTGAAAAGCGAGGCGTTGATATAAACGCTTTGTTTGATACCGACAATGAGGCGGAGGGTAAGGACTGCGCGGGAGTTCCCGTGTATCCCATTTCCCAGCTCGAGGAATATTGCAAGAACAACCCCGCCGATATAGCTGTGATAGCTTGCCCCAAGCAATACGTAAAGGACGTTGCTCGCAGATGCGTAAACGTGGGTATAAAGGGACTTTGGAACTATATGGGAGTTGAGCTTGAATACACGGACGACGAGATCATAGTTGAAAACGTGCATCTCGGAGACTCTCTGATGATACTCAACTGCCGTATATGCCGCAACGATACCGCGGATAAGGTGTCGGAGGACGGCGACGAGCAGGATATTGATGAATAAGGTGCAGGAAATTAAACGTGAAATATAAGATAAACTATGGAGATCAGGTGACGGTTATTCCAAGGTCGGCACTTGAGGTTTTAAAAAGGGCTGGGGCTACAGAGCTCAGAGTTTTGCTTTGCCTTTGCGCTAACGATGGAAGCGCTGACGTCAAAAAGCTTGCAAAGCAGGTCGTGTGCTCCGAGGATGAGGTGCGCGAGGCACTCTCCTTCTGGAGAGGCGCGGGTGTGATAGAGGCAAGAAGTGAAAAAGAGAATGATACCACAGTCAATGCTACGTCTGAGGGTGAGGAAGCTCAAAAGTCGACCGAGACAGACGGTGGCAAGAAAAAGCTTGAACGCGCAAACGAGTTGCCAAGCTACACCTCGGATCAGCTTTCCGACATACTTGAGGCGAGAAGCGAGACGGCGACCTTGATAGATGAGTGTCAGAACATTATGGGTAAGGTCTTTAACGTCAAGGAGATAAACGTTCTTATAGGACTCGTGGATTATCTCGGACTTGACTGTGAATACATAATGATGCTTTTGACATACTGTGTGTCACTTGGCAAAAAGACGTTGCATTACGCTGAGAAAACTGCGTTTGCTCTCTATGATGCGGGTATTACAACGGCGGACCGGCTTTCAGAGGAGCTTCGTCGTCGTGAGCTTGCCGCGGCTGTCGAGGGCAAGATAAGAAGTCTTTTCGGTATAGGCACGAGGGCATTTACCACAAAGGAAAAGAAGCTTATCTCCGCGTGGGTTTCAGATATGGGGTACTCTGCC
Source organism: uncultured Clostridia bacterium (assembly GCA_904501865.1). Taxonomy (GTDB): domain Bacteria; phylum Bacillota; class Clostridia; order Oscillospirales; family CAG-272; genus SVTX01. The sequence continues at coordinate 12,378 of CAJGCF010000007.1, read as the reverse complement.
GAGATAATAGAGAAGGCATACGAGGTAACCGCGGACGCGACGGGCAAGGGCTCTATCCCCTACGCCAATTCTGTGCTTGAGCGCTGGTATGCGGCGGGATTGCGTACGCTTGAGGATATTGAGGAGTCGTATAAGAAAAAAGAAGCGGGACTTGAACCCACGACAGGAAGCTTTGATACAAACAGCTTTTTCGAGGCGGCTGTGCGACGCGCGCTTGGAGAGGATTGATTTTTTAGCCGCATAAGCGGCGGAATGGATTTTTTATGGGATTCAACAGAGAAAATTACAGAAGAATAAAGGAAGAATACGACGGCAAGTATCTTCGCGCGGCAGAGGCTGCTCAGCTCAGGCGTGCCGAGGTACACGCGGCTGTTCCCACGGTCGCGGAGATAGACAGGCAGCTTGCCGTGACCGGACTTAAAATATTTGAAGCCGCTATGAAGGGAGATTCTGTTGAGCTTGATAGCATCAACGCAAGAAACAAGGAGCTCCTCGCTACAAGATCCGCTTTGCTTGAAAAGGCGGGATTTGCTCCCAACTATACCGAGATAAGATACGAATGCGCGGAGTGCGGAGACACGGGCGTCGTGGATAACAGAATGTGCTCCTGTATGCGTAAAAAGCTTATTGAGGCAGGTTTTGAGTCGTCGGGAATGTACGATCTTATCAAGCGACAGACCTTTGATAATTTCAGTCTTGACTATTATAATCAGAGTAAGGAAACTTTCTCGCGTATGAGCGCGGTCTACAAGGTGCTCAAAAAATACGCAGATGAATTTGATGCTGAAAAATCGGGAAATATAGCAATGTTCGGCAACACAGGGCTTGGAAAGACTCATCTATCAAGCGCTATGGCTGGTGTTATAATAGGAAAGGGAAACGACGTATATTATACAAGTGCGATGAATATGTTCTCAGACTTTGAGCAAAAGAGATTTGGTAACAGTATCGCATTTGATTCGGCAGGGGATATATCGCAATATTTTACGTGTGATCTTCTCATTATCGACGACCTTGGAACAGAGATAATAAATCAGTTCAGCGTTTCCTGTCTTTACAACGTCATAAATACCAGACTCAATAGAAGAAAGCCTACGGTGTTGAGCACAAATCTTACTCAAGAGGAATTCAGAAAGAAATATTGGGACAGAATAGCAAGCCGTGTGTTCGGCGAGTTTCTGATACTTCCTTTCTGCGGAGTAGACGTGAGAGCGCAAAAATTGCATTAAAAAATATCGGGACACCTTGCGGTGTCCCGATGTTTTCTTTTTTGTGTATAATTCGCAAAATTGAGAGAAAAATATTATCATATCCCAAGAATGAAAGGAATATTATTATGCACACCACTACAAAGGAAGCAGAAATGCTTGAGCAATTATATAAAAACGTAAAGATGGGCTCGGACTCGATAGTTAAGCTCTTGCCAAAGGTAAGCGACGGAGAGTTCAAGACTGATCTTACAAAGCAGCTCAACGGATACGAGGGGCTGGCGTCCAAGATAAAGAAACACCTCAAGGATATGGGTGTTGAGGCCAAGGAGGAGAACCCCATGACAAAGCTCTGGGCAAGCGTGGGCATGACTATGAATACCTTGACGGATTCGTCCGACAGCCATATAGCTCAAATGATAGCAGAGGGCTCGACTATGGGTATTACGGACGGCATCAAGCTCTTGCGCGATTATGAGAACACCGACGTCTCCGAGGAGGCTCTCGCCTTTGCGCGTGACGTTATTAAATTCGAGGAGCACAACCTCGAAAAAGCCAAGTCTTATATCTGATAAAAACTCGCGGGAGAATATCCCGCGAATTTTTTGGCTTTTTATTGACAATAATGTGTTTTTATGATATAATTTCTGTGAAAAAACTCCTAACGGAAATATGAAAGGAAAAAACTATGAAGATATTGTTTCAGGGAGATTCTATAACATCTTCGGGCAGATCAAGAGAAGATGACAACAATGTGGGATGGGGATATACTAATCTTGTAAAGTCAAGGCTGAGTCTTGACTATCCTCAGAAATTTGAGTTTGTCAACAGAGGCATCGCCGGCAATACCGTAGCGGATCTTTATGCTCGCAAGGTTCGGGATATAATTGGTGTTGATCCCGATTTTATGAGCATACTTATAGGCACTAATGATTACCCGTGGAGCCCCAACGCAAAGTTTCAGAATAGATTTGAAAAGGTATATAATATGCTTATTGAGGAGGTGCTGGAAGACCGCCCCAATATAAAGATAATGCTTATGGAGCCCTTTGTGCTTCCCGGAAGCGCGGTTCAGGGTGAGGCATACACGGTAAGACGAAAGGGAACCGAGGACAGAAGTATGGCGGTACAGCGTATAGCGGAAAAATTCGGTCTGGACTTTGTGCCCTTGCAGTATCTTATGGACGAGGCTTTGGAAAAGGCTCCCGTTGATTATTGGACAACCGAGGGTGTTCACCCGACACCTCCCGCATTCCAGATCATTGCTGACGAATGGATAAAGGCGTTCAAGAAAATATACGAGCTTTGATAAACAACGCCGCAGGCGATTAAGTCTGCGGCGTTGTTATTTTATTTAAGGGAGCCTCTAAGAATTCAACGCGCGACGAGCGGTTAGAAAATTTTAGAGATGTCGTTAAGCCAGCTCACCCACAAGGTATTCGATGGCGGCGCGGTAGCCGTCAAAGCCCATACCCATAAAGGTCTTTATCGCTGCCAGAGATATATATGAGTGCTTTCTGAACTCGTCTCTTGAGTTGATGTCTGAGATATGCACCTCTACTGTGGGAATTGCCACCGCCTTGAGCGCGTCAAGAATAGCCACCGATGTATGTGTGTATGCCGCGGGGTTTATGACTATGCCGTCAAAAACACTGTAAGCGTCCTGTATCTTGTCGACGATAGCGCCCTCGTGATTTGACTGATATATCTCGTAGTCTATACCAAGGCTCTCGCAGGTCTGCTTTATAAGTGCGCAGAGCGCCGAATAATTCTGCTTTCCGTATATTTCGGGCTCGCGCAGACCGAGCAGGTTTAGATTAGGTCCGTTTATTATAAGAATCTTCATAATTTTAGTCCTTTCCGAGAATTTTCAGTATGCTTTCGGCGCATTTTTCTGCCGTGGTGTCGTTGCTGACCTCAAAATCGCAAAATCTGCGATAGAGAGGCAGTCTTTTTTTATACATTTCACGTAGGTCTGCGTCTTGAGAGAGGGGACGGTTATCTGTGGGGAGCGAGCCGATGTCGCGATGAATGAAAAATATTTTTCCGTTTTGCGCTAGAGAATTATAATTTTCTTCGCGCGTGACGGCGCCACCACCCGTAGCGATTATTTTTTTGCTCTGCTTGCCCGCTTGGGCTATCGCCCTATGCTCCGCGGCTCTGAAATAATCCTCGCCGTCACGGGCGAAAATTTCGGGGATAGGACGTCCCTCAGTCTCAACTATCATACGGTCGGTGTCAAGCACCTCTCGTCCCGTCATTGACGAAAGTATTTCCGCAACGGTGCTCTTGCCGCAGCCAGGCATTCCCACAAGCACGATATTTCCCATCTCCAGAGAGATAAGCTCGGTTATACGGTTTATCTCAAAGTCACTTATGGTTTCGCCGAGAAAGAGCTCGCACGCCTTTTTTGCCTGAGCCACAAGCATAGAAAGTCCGTTTATATGATTTATGCCAAGTGACTCGGCGTCAAGCAAAAGCTTTGTCTTGGCGGGGTTATATATCATATCCGCCACACCTGAGCATAAGGGCAGACTTGACAGCTCTATGGGAGAGACCTCGTTTTTTGGATACATACCGACTGGGGTGCAGTTTATCACGACCTCGGTGTCGGGGCATCTTTCATAGACGTTTTCATAGTTTACTTCACCCGTCCTTGAGACAAAGGTTATGCTTCTCGCGCCCATATCAGAACAGACTGTGCGCGCGGTAAGCGAAGCTCCGCCCGTGCCGAGAATAAGCACGTTTTTGCCGCGAACCTCTATCCCGCTTTTCTCTATCATATAGGAAAAGCCGAAATAGTCGGTGTTGTCGCCGCGAAGACCTCCGTTTGCCATTCTCGTTATAGTGTTTACCGAGCCTATGCGTCTTGCCTCGTCGGTTATCTCGTCGAGAAAGGGCATAACTGTCTTTTTATATGGAATGGTCACGTTTGTCGCGTCAAAGGCGTCACTGCGGAGAAAGTCTCCAACCTCCGATTCGGACATCTCGAAAAGCTCGTAAGAGTAATCCGCGAGATGTTTATGTATCTGCGGTGAGAAGCTATGTCCCAGCTTTTCTCCGATAAGTCCGCATTTTATGTTTTTCTTGCCTGTGATCATATATACTTCCAAATCATCAAATTATTTCGGAATAAGCGCCGAGTAGCCTGTATCTTTCGCCCCTTGCCTCAAGCTCGCACAGCAATCGCTCAAGACTGTCAGAGTAGACCGAGACGGTGAAATCAAAGTAGAACATAAATTCAAAATCACGCTCGGGAATTGGGCTGGATTCAAGCTTGGTCATATTCACCCCAAGTGCGTTGAAGCAGGAGAGCACGTTGTAGAGTGCGCCCGGCTTGTTTCCCGTTACTATCATAAGGGATATCTTGTCCGCACCGGGATATATCTCGGGCTCCTTGGCAATACAGATAAATCTGGTGTAATTGTTTCCCATATCCTGAACCGCGGACGCGATGTTGTCAAGTCCGTAGAGCTCGGCGCAGAAGCGCGAAGAAAGAGCTGCAAGGTCGTCTCTATCGGATTCCGCCACCATTTTTGCCGCCATAGCGGTGTTGGGGGCTACGGTCACCTTGACACCGTCGAGAGATCGAAGAAAGCTCGCGCACTGATTTATAGCCTGCTCGTGAGATATTATCTCCTTGATGTTTTCAAGCTTGACTCCGTGGTGGCAAAGCAGATTGTGGTCTATTTTGACACGCGCTGAGCGCACTATATGAAATTTATGGCGTAGCATAAGCTCATATACCTTTTTTACCGAGCCTGCCGTGCTATTTTCAATAGGCAGAACGCCGTATCTGCACTCGCCGCTCTCGATAGCCGAAAACACGGCGTCAAATGATGGGTAATATTTTATTGAGGGGAGCTCAAAGAGCTTTTCCGCCGCTATCTGTGAGTATGCGCCCTCAACTCCCTGACAGGCAACTCGAGATCGGTCGGGGAATGTCTGCGGCGTGATTGCAAGGGCGGCTTGTATCTCTCCGTACACCTCGGAGTGAGAGTTGAGCTTTGTATACTGATACGCCTTTGAAACGTCAAGCATCGTGTGGTAGAGAGTGCGCGCGTAGCCCTCAAGCTCCTCTCCTGCCATATCGGATATTTTGCCAAGCAGTGAGCGCTCTCTTGCCGCGTCGAAAACGGGAAGACCGTTTTGCTTTTTATACTCGGCAACGCTTGCCGCTATATTCATTCTTTTTTTGAACAGATCGACTATCTCTCGGTCGGTCTGATTTATTTCTTCTCTGAGCTTATTGAGATCGAGTGCCATTTTTATGCCTTTCTTTTAAGCAAGAACCTTTAGTTTATTTGTCGAGCATCATATCCAGAACCGCCAGAGCTGCCGCGGCCTCGACCACGGGAACGGCACGGGGAACGACACAGGGATCGTGTCTGCCGCCCACCGTTATTCTGACGTTCTGCATTTTAGAGAGGGAGACGCTATCCTGCTCCTTTGCTATGGAGGGCGTGGGCTTGAATGCCGCGCGGAAGATAACGGGCATACCCGAGCTCATGCCTCCGAGTATCCCTCCTGAATTGTTGGTTGATGTATATATTCGTGTTCCGTCAGTGCGGAAGGCATCGTTGTTTTCTGAGCCTCGCAGTCCTGCTGAGCCAAAGCCCAGACCGAACTCCACACCCTTGACTGCGGGAATACCGAAGACAGCCGCAGATATCCTGCCCTCGACCGATGCGAACATATGCTGACCAAGGCCTGCGGGTAGTCCGACTATTCCACATTCGATAACACCGCCCACCGAATCTCCATCTGCGCGCGCCGATTCTATTTCTGCCTTCATACTCTCTCCCACGCCCTCGTCTGTTGTGGGGAAGGGGAGAGAGGCAAGAGCATCAAGATCCTTGGAGCAAAGCTTTACGGGGTCGAAGCTCTTGTCGAAAACGCCGCCTATTGATGCTATGTGAGCGCCTACCGATATGCCCTTACGAGCAAGTATCTGAAGACAGATTCCGCCAGCTATGCACATAGGGGCTGTGAGCCTTCCTGAAAAGTGACCCCCTCCGCGCAGGTCTACCTCGGGACCATACTTCATTACGGCGGCGTAGTCGGCGTGAGAGGGGCGGGGCGTGTCTCGCAGAGAAGAATAATCTCCCGAGCGTTGATTTGTATTGTATATCACGGCCTCGATAACGTCGCCGTTTGTGACGTCTCCGTCAAGCCCCGAGATAAATACGGGCTCGTCGGGCTCTTTTCTCTGTGTCGAATAGGCATCACGGCCAGGCGCGCGACGCGCCATAAACGCCCTGAGGGCATCAAGGTCTATTGCCTCTCCCGCAGGGATACCTTCAAGCGTCATTCCTATCTTTTCGTCGTGCGAGCCGCCGTAAATATTAAGCTTTAAATTTATGCCATAAAGGTCCTTCATAATACGTCCTCTCTTACGAGTGTGTTAAAATTATCCAAAAATGAGGGATAGGATTTGTTTATTGCCTCAAATTGCGATACAGTGACGGGATAGGTGCATACGAGAGAGGCTATTGCCGCGCTCATAGCTATTCTATGGTCGCCAAATGAGCAGGTCTCACCACCGTCGAGTCTTTCTTTTCCATTTATTATCATCCCATCGTCAGTAGCGGTAATATCCGCTCCAAGAGAGGAGAGAAAGCTGCAAACGCTCTCTATTCTGTCACTTTCCTTGAGCCTGAGCCTGCCGGCGTTGTATATTTTCGTCTGTCCTGCGCTTACCGAGGCTACGGTCGCCAATATGGGCACAAGGTCGGGAATGTTTGCGGCATCAACGTCCACCGCGGTTAGTTTTGAAGGAAAGACCGTGACATTGTCATCGTCCGTGCTTATCTTAGCGCCCATAGAGGACAGAATATCGAGCACAGCGCGGTCTCCCTGACGCGATGACAGATCAAGATTTGAGACGGTAATACTCTTTTTGCCTATAGCACCCGCGCAGAGAAAGAATGCGGCGTTTGACCAATCTCCGCCCACAGATATCTTCTCGGGTGAGCAGAGACGGGAGCTGCCTTTTATAATAAATCTATTTTGTTCTTTGTCATAGGATACGTTATCGCCAAATGCCGCGAGGGTGTCCACTGTCATATCAATATACGGAGCAGACTCCACCTTGCCTAAAAGACAAAGAGAGCTTTGCCCCTCGGTTACCGACAGAGCAAATAAAAGTCCGCTTATATACTGTGAGGAGACGTTTGCGGCGATAGAATAGTTTCCCGAGCGCAAGCCTCCGCTCACGGTGAGGGGATTTGAGCCCATAGCCGACAAGCACACGCCATTGTCGTTCAAAAGCTCGTAGAGGGGCGAGAGAGGCCTATGTGGAAGTCTTCCGTGCATCGCAAAAGAGCAATCCGACTTGAGAGCCGCCGCCACGGGAAGCAAAAAGCGCAGAGTAGAGCCTGATTCGTTACAATCAAGGCAAGCGCCACGTGTCACCTCGCCAATGGGCTTTACTGTAAAGCCGTTTTGTACCCGGTCTATATTTGCGCCGAGTGCGCAAAGACAGCTTGCCGTTGCGTCTATGTCGGCGTTTCTGTCGGTACATTCGATAAAAGTTTCCTTGTCGCCGAGCGACGCGCATATAAGTGCTCTGTGGGCCTCGGATTTTGAGGATATGGCTCTTATCTCCCCCTTTATATCAGGGTTGTGAAATATCTTATCCAATTTGTTTTCCAATCCGCCGCGTGACGCGGCAATTATTTTTTAAAGACCTCGAGAGAAGATGTCCTCGAGCTCGGATACGTTTATCTCTTTTATCTGCGAGTTACCTATGCCGCACGGCATTATAAGGCTTATCTTTCCGCCTGCTCTTTTTTTGTCCGAAAGGGCTGTTCTCGCAAGCTCGGAAGCTCTGTAGGGGCATTCCGTGGGCAGTCTATATGATTTGAGCATAGAAATTATCTCGTCAAGGTCTGCCTCGGGGCAAAGACCGAGAGAGACTGCCGCCCGTGATATGAGAGCCGTTCCGATAGCCACGGCGCTACCGTGAGATATTGCAAAGCTTGAAAGAGCCTCAATAGAGTGAGCCGCGGTGTGACCGAGATTGAGGAGCTGACGTATTCCAACGTCGCGCTCGTCCTGGTTGACGATGTCGCGCTTATCTCGCACACAATTTTCAATAATATCCTCTATCTGAGGCATTATGGGAGACTTGAGCTTTTCAAAAAGAGGTCTGTCGTTGATGATGCCGTACTTTATGACCTCGGCACAGCCGTCCGCAAAAATGTTTTCGGGAAGCGTGTCGAGCGTGGAGTAGTCGCATATGACTAATGACGGCTGATAGAACGCGCCCACAAGATTCTTGCCCTCGGGAATGTCGATAGCCGTCTTGCCGCCCACCGAGGAGTCCACCATAGCCAGCAGAGTGGTTGGTATCTGAATGAATTTTATTCCGCGAAGATATGTCGCCGCGGCGAATCCCGCGAGGTCCCCCACAACTCCGCCACCGAGCGCGAATATGCAATCAGAGCGGGTTATGTGATTCTGCGCAAGAAAGGAGAGAAGGGAAAGATAGCTCTCCGCGCTCTTTGAGCGCTCCCCTGCCGCAACAGTGAATCTTACGGGCTCAAAGCCCGCCGCTCCGAGAGAGCTCTCAAGCCGTTCGGCATAAAGAGGCGCCACGTTTGAGTCGGTGAGTATTGCCGCGCGTGAGGGCTTTACCACCGTAGCGGCAAGCTTTCCCGCACGGTCAAGTATGCCCTTGTCGATTATTATATCGTAGACCTTTGAAGCGCTTACTGTAACTGTTTTCATCTGCGTGCCCCTTTGTTATCCGTCTATTTCTTCCTTGGCAACTCTTCCGTCGCGAAGGATACGTGTCATTTTTTCTCTGTCGCCCTCTACCAGAGCATCGCGGTATTCGGAAAGCGAGCTTATTATGCTCTCTATTTCAAAGAGCAGAGGCTCCTTGTTCTCAAAGAACAGCTCCGACCACATATATTCGTTGAGCCACGCCACTCTTGTCATATCCTTGTAGCTTCCCGCCGAGAATCCCTTGTGAGCTTTGGCGGTGGGACTCTTGACATAGGCGTTTGAGACCACGTGAGCAAGCTGTGAGGTAAAGGCGATGATCTTGTCGTGCTCCTCTGCGGTAGTAAAGGAAAATTTGCCAAATCCCACGGGAGCAAGCAGCTCCTTTATTCTGTTGAGCAGAGAGATATCATCGAATGACGGAGGAACTATGACCATAGGAGCGCCCTTGAAAAGAGTGGACTTGGAATACTTATAGCCGGAAAAATGCGTTCCTGCCATAGGGTGTCCTCCCACAAAGGTAAATCCGTGCCTATCTGCCAAGGCAAAGCCCACGCGGCAGACCTGCTCTTTTGTTCCGCAGAGGTCTATTACGGTGGTGCTCTTGCTTATAAGCGCCGCCTGTGCCTCAAGGTATTCTATTGTCGCTACGGGGTAGAGCGCGAGAAACACAACGTCACACTCGGGCAGAGTGTACTCGTCGAGTCTGCCGTCCAGCGTACCGTCAAGCTGCGCAAAGCCGAGTATAGACTCGTTTTTGTCACATCCGTATATTTGAATTTTCTCGCCGCTCTCAAGCGCGGAGGCTCTGTAAGCCTTTGCCATAGAGCCTCCGATGAGACCGAGGCCCACGATTCCTATCTTCATCATAAAAGTCCTTTCCAACAGACCTGAAACGTCAAATACAAATTAACCTTTTTAATTATACCAAATAATGAGGATTTTTTCAACAATTATTTGCATTTTTGGCTATAGCCTTCGCGCTCTGCATTACGTCCGCAAACTGCTCGGGGGTGAGGGACTGGGGACCGTCACAGAGAGCGGCCTTGGGGTTGTTGTGTACCTCTATCATAAGTCCGTCCGCACCGCAAGCCGCCGCCGCCAGAGACATAGGCTTGACAAGCTTTGCAGAGCCTGTCGCGTGGCTTGGGTCGACTATTACAGGCAGGTGAGTAAGCTCGTGAAGCACGGGAACAGCAGAGAGGTCGAGCACGTTTCTGGTATACTGCGCGTCGTATGAGCGGATACCTCTTTCACAGAGGATTATATTCTCGTTGCCACCTGCCATAATGTACTCGGCGGACATAAGCCACTCCTTGATAGTTGCGGAGAGACCTCTCTTGAGCAGAATGGGCTTTTGAGTTTTGCCAAGCTCCTTGAGAAGCTCAAAATTCTGCATATTGCGCGCGCCCACCTGAATAACGTCAACCTTCTCAAAGAGCGGGAGATGCTCGGCGTTCATTATCTCGGTGACGATAGGCAGACCTGTTTCCTCTTTGGCCTTGAGGAGAATCTCTATGCCCTCTGCCTTAAGTCCCTGAAAATCGTATGGCGAGGTACGGGGCTTGAAGGCACCGCCGCGAAGCATTGTGGCTCCTGCTGCCTTGACTGCCTTAGCTATCTCTATGACCTGCTCCTCACTCTCGACCGAGCAAGGACCTGCCATAACTGCGAATATGTTACCGCCAACACTTGTGTCACCTACACTTACGACCGTGTTGTCGGGGTGGAATTTTCTGTTTGCGCTCTTAAATGGCTCGGATATGCGCTTGACTGTCTCAACTATGTCAAGGCTGACGAGCAGATCCTCGTCAACTCGGCTCGTGTCACCCACAAGACCTACGATGGTCTGATATTCACCCTTTGAAAGATGTACCTGAAGTCCCAGAGATTCTATCCAATTTTTCAAGCTTTCGATTTGTTTGTCACTTGTTCCGTTTTTAAGTACCGCGATCATTGTTGCTTTCTCCTTTGTAGTAGCCTAAAATAAAAATACCGAACGTCACAGCGATCTCTACTGTAAACATTCGGCTTCAAGGGAAAATATGAAATCCGCGGGCAGAGCCCCAAAAATTTACATAGCACAAATCACCTTTATTACATTACGCAGCGTAATAATAATAAAAGTAAAAGTATGCGTATGCAAAGCTTGCGGAGAACATTTCACTTTTCCTCTTTCTTTCTTGATATTAATAGTTTAGCACTCTTTTCTTCGTTTGTCAATATGCTTTTTGAAATTTGTGCTGAAATGTCTCAAAAAACAGTTCTCAATGCACGTCTGTTGGCAAATAAACACCGAATAGTGAGAGAAAAGTACCGCATAAACAAAGGATATTGACTTTATTTTTTGTGGGTGTATAATGTAGGTGTAGGACAGAGAAAGTCCTGCGTCACGCGGGAGAAAAACGGAGGTAATAGATGAAATACAGTGTTTTTATTGATAGCGAGCGCGAGGAAGAGGTGCTGATATATGCTAAGAGTCGGCACTCCTTGATAGAGCGGCTTGAGGAGCTGCTTTCCGAGAGCGACGAGGCTCTGATCGGATATCGCGGAGAGGAGATAGTCAGGCTTGACACCCGTGACATTGAATGCTTCACTGTAGAGGATGGACGCGTCTATGCCATAACGGACAAGGCAAAATACCAGCTCAAAACAAGGCTTTATCAGGCAGAGGAACGCTTTGGACGGGACTTTGTCAGAATAAATCAGTCCTGCTTAGTCCGTGTCTGCGCGGTGGATAGGTTTACCACATCGATAGGAGGCGCTCTTTGCGTCGTGATGAAGAGCGGATACCGTGACTACGTGTCTCGCCGTCAACTTAAAGAAGTTAAAGAAAGGATAGGTTTTTAGTATGAATCAATATTTAAAGGAGTTTTTTCACAGAGGTCTTATGTTCGGCGGTTTCGGCCCTATCATTGTGGGAATAGTTTTCGCTATATTGGGTGCGGCTCTTGAGGACGTTCACCTTGATGGCTGGCAGATATTACTTGCCGTTGTATCAACGTATCTGCTTGCGTTTGTGCAGGCGGGAGCCAGCGTTTTCAATCAGATAGAGCATTGGAGCATCGCAAAGTCGCTGCTGTGCCATTTCGTCACAATATATCTTGCGTATTCGATATGCTACGTTGTAAATTATTGGATACCCTTTGAGCCTATGGTACTCGTGATATTTACCGCGATTTTTGTAGTAGTTTATTTTATTATCTGGTTTGCAGTGTATTTTGCGGTCAGGGCGACCGAGAAAAAGCTTAATAAAAGCTTGAAAAAGCTCGTATAAATCAGAAGACCGCGTCGCCGTTTGGGATGCACGCGGTCTTTTTTATTTTGAAAAGCGCTTGGCGTATCCGCACCTGCGGCAGACCTGCTCGGAGGCGCGGCGATGAGAAAAACCCTCATAGATAGCTCGGGCACGAGGGGAGGCGAGAATGTTGTCAAGCTCACT